>JAFGGF010000076.1 GCA_016930735.1 Prolixibacteraceae bacterium | reverse complement strand
GTTTTTAATATACATCGTAATTTTCCAGCGGTCGTTGGGGCTGATCATTGAACCGTGTTCTGCCATAACTCCATGCCCTACGGTTATAACATGGTAAATGTCACCATCTGTTGCAGGTAACATTTTTGCACTAAGCAGGCTTGCAGGAGGATAGGTGTATTTTTTAGTTGTATATAACCTGCCCTGCCCATCGCCTTTTTCGCCATGGCATTGCAAACAATAAATCTGGTATTGCTCTTTACCTCTTTTCAAGTTTTCTGGGGTAAGTTCAAGTGGATTAACTAAAGTTTTTGCAGCTATTGCACGGTCTTCGTCTCCTTTAACGTAAGGATAAGGCATAAACCCACGCGGTATTGTTCCCTCCACCGGGCGATGCATTGTTTTGCCGTCTTCAAAATTCGGATTGGGGGTATAACTTTCGTATGCCGCCGAATGAGCCATATCGTCGAAATATTCCCATCCGGGAGTCCTTCGGTTATAATCGCAGGATGAAATCATAAAAATCAAAGCTCCCAATACTGCAATTTTTATTTTAATCGATCGATTCATATCTTTTTATTTTCTCTGTTTTCTCAGTGCTTGCTCTGTTAACTCTGCGGTTTAATTATTTTTTACCGCAGAGAACAAAGAGATTTCACAGAGATCGCTGAGTTAGTCTATATACTTATTTATTAACCTTTTTACTCCTTTTACCAATTGTGTTACATTAAAATTTATTAGTAACCCATGTTTACAATTTGCCAGTTTCAGATATGTTAAAACCTGAGCAATATGAATATCATTTAATGCTTCAACCGATTTCACCTCAACCACAATTTTGTTTTCAATCAACAAATCAATTCTGTAACCACAATTTAGTTGAACATCTTCATAAATTAAAGGCATTGGTTTTTCCTTTTCAACCTTTAATTCCATTTTATTTAATTCGAATGACAAACATTCCTGATAAGCCGATTCGAGAAGCCCTGGTCCAAGTTGGCGGTGAACCTTTATTGCTGCTCCAATTATCTTTTCAGTTATTTGATTATCATCCATTTTATTTATTCTCTGTTATCTCCGCGTTTTCTCTGGCAACTCTGTGGTTTAATTATTTTTTACCGCAAAGGACACGGAGAATATGCAAAAAGCGCAGAGTTATTTTTCTAAAACTTCTTCTACTCCGTTTTCCTTCAGAATTTTATTTAACGATTCCAGATTTTTTCCCAAATCATCTTTTGTAAAGACCATCACAAATTTATCGTCGGTGGCACGGTCATGGATCAGTTCAGCTTTTTTACCGGGAAATACTTTTGCCCTCGCCGAAAATGTAAAAAGTGTCAACAGAGTTACAATCAATATAGTTGCGACTATTGTAACTACAATAAATGACGGGAATGAGTTAAACGGTTTCCCGCCAAAATTTAAAGGCCAGCTAACAACAGCAGCGTAATACAAAAATCCTAAAACAGCCAGTGCGCCAAATAGCCCATAAAAAAATGCTGCATGAGTTATGCGCGTTTTTTTACCCATCCCTTCCAGAATTTCATGGATCGGGTAAGGTGTATAAACTTCTTCGGGTTTAAATCCTGCAGCTTTTATTTTTTCAAAAGCTTCAACCAATTTATCTTCGTCGTTAAAAACACTGACAATCCTTTGTTTACTCATGACCGGTATGTTTTAAATAATCTTTTCGTGGCTTGTTAAATTTCGAAACACTTTTTATTTCGCTGATTGCTATCATTGGAATGTATCGGAAGAATAACAAGACCCCTGTAATAAATAATCCAAGTGTTCCCACAAAAAATCCCAGCTCAACCCAGGTAGGTGAATATGTAGCCCAGTTTGCAGGCAGGTAATCGCGGCTTAACGAAGTAACAACAATGTTAAAACGTTCGAACCACATACCTACATTTATGATGATGGAAATAACAAAAACCATCCACAATTTTCTTCTTACTTTTTTAAACCAGAACAGCTGAGGTACTATTGCATTAGAAATAAACATAGCCCAGAACTGGAAAGCATGAATGCCAAAAATACGGTTATGGAAGAAAGTGTAAATCTCATATTCTGATCCGGAGTACCAGGCCATAAAAATCTCAGTTACATATGCTGTCCCCATTATCAGTGAAATAAAAACCAGAATGCGGGCAACAGCATCAATGTGTGAATCGGTAACAAAATCGTTCATTTTATACATAACACGCATGATTGTTACGAGAGTAAGAACCATGGCAAATCCTGAGAAAATAGCGCCAACAACAAAGTATGGCGGGAAAATGGTTGTATGCCAACCAGGTTCCACAGAAACTGCAAAGTCGGTTGAAACAATTGAGTGAACGGAAACTACCAGAACGGCAGCAATTCCACCTAAAACAAAACTTAAGGCTTCATAACGCAACCACTCTTTACTTGATCCAACCCATCCGAAAGAGAAAAATCCATAAACGGCTTTTTTAATTTTCGATTTAGTTGTATCGCGGATTGTTGCAAAATCGGGAACCATGCCAAAATACCAGAAGCTTGCAGAAATTAAAAGGTATGCAGAAATGGCCACAAAGTCCCAGAATAATGGTGAGTTAAAATTTACCCAAAGAGGGCCGCGTGTATTTGGGTAAGGCAAAACATAGAAAAACAACCAAACACGCCCCATGTGGAGCAAAGGAAATAAACCGGCACACATTACAGCTACAACTGTCATTGCCTCGGCTGCTCTGTTAATGGCTGTACGCCATTTCTGCCTCAGTATTAACAGAAATATTGAAAAAGCTGTTCCGGCATGGCCAATACCGATCCACCAAACAAAGTTGATAATTGCCCAACCCCAGCCTATGGAGTTATTTAATCCCCAGGTTCCGATTCCAACACTAACAGTAATGTATTTGCAATAAATCCCAAATCCAAACATACTCAGGCTGATAAAAAGGGTGATGTACCACCAGAGCGGTGTTTTGGCATCAATTGGCTTAACAATATCTTTTGTAATCTGCCCTAAACTTTTGTCGCCTTCAATCAAAAGGCCCCTTACCTCTGTTTTATACATAGGCTATCTTTTTCTCACGATTGTTTGTTTCTTATTTTAGTCAGGTAACCTACCGATGGAAGTGTATGTAATTCCTCCAGCAAATGGTAGTTCCTTTTGTCTTTATATAATTTTGATATTTTACTTTCCGGATTATTCAGGTCGCCAAAAACCAACGCGTTACCCGGGCAACTTTGTACACATGCCGGTTGAATTTCTCCATCATCGATTTTACGGCCATCCAGTTTTGCCTGTTGTTTTTTCTCCTGAATCCTCTGAACGCAGAACGAGCATTTTTCAACTACCCCTCTTGAGCGAACTGTTACATCGGGATTAAGAACCATACGCCCAAGGTCGCTGTTTGAACTGAAATCAAATTTATCGTTCCCAACAAATTCGAACCAATTAAACCGGCGGACTTTGTAAGGGCAGTTATTGATACAATAGCGGGTTCCAACACAACGGTTATAAGCCATCTGGTTTAATCCTTCCTCGCTGTGAGGTGTTGCAGCAACCGGGCAAACATTCTCGCATGGCGCATTGTCGCAATGCTGGCACATTACCGGTTGATGGCTAACCTGCGGATTTTCCGGATCTTCTGAGAAATACCTGTCAACCCGTATCCAGTGCATGATTCTTCGGTTTCGAACCTGTTCTTTCCCCACAACCTGAATATTATTTTCAGCCTGGCAGGAAATAGCGCAGTTGCCACAACCTGTACAAGAATTTAAATCGACTGCCATCCCCCAATGATGCCCGGGGAATTCTTTTTCTTCATAAAGAGTTACATGATGTTCCTCAAATTTTTCATGAATTTCATTCCCGGCATTGTGACTAATAAGGTACTCTTCCAAAGTTGCTTCCCGAACTATTGGACGCCCTTCCATTGAATGATGAGTTTGTGAAAGGGCCAGTGGATAAGTTTTTTCAGTTATCTGAACATCAGCATCCGAAACCACAAATGCTTTTGCTCCGTTTTTGACAGATGTCAATTTAAACATATTTTTCCCAACTCCATTGCCAACTTTACCAGCAATTTCTCTTCCATAACCCAAAGCAATAGAAACAGTATCGGTTTTTTGCCCGGGCTGAATAAACACCGGCAGTTCAACACCATTTACGGTTATCACACTTTCATTCTGCAAACCGTTTTCTTCAGCCCATTTTACAGGAACAGCTGCAAAATTGTCCCAACTAATTTTTGCAACCGGGTCCGGTAATTCCTGCAACCACGGATTGTTTGCATATTTCCCATTACTTAAAGCGATGTTTTCATAAAATTCAACATCCCAGCCATTTTGAGCTGGTTTTATTGAACTCAAAGCATTGCTTAAGCCATTTTTGGAATAAGAAATATTTTCAGAATTTGCCGGTATTTCAAAAACACCTTTTTGAAGTGAATCATTCCAGAATAACCGTGAATCGGAAAAATCATTTTGTTTTGGATAAAAATCAGATTCCCAGTTTTCCATAAGGTATTCGTGGATGTCAATTTCTTTTCCAATCCATTTTAGCAACGATTCTTCAATCTGACGGCTGTCAAATAATTTTTGAATGGTGGGTTGCTGTAAACTGAATTGACCAGTTTTTGGTTCAGCATCGCCCCAACTTTCGAGGTAATTGGGTTCAGGGCAAACAAACTGGCAAACAGCCGTTGTTTCATCGGGTCGTTCAGAAAAAGAAACCGATAATTCGAGTTTCGAAATAGTTTCTTTTATTTTTTCGCCTTCTGGATGATCGTAAACCGGATTCACTCCCCTACATAAAAGCCCTGAAATATTTCCTGAATTTAATTCCTGTAAAAATGTTTCAAATTCATTATCTATTCCCTGTCGTGTTAACAAGGATTTATTAAAATCGATGGTATGATTATAATTGCCCAATAAATTATTGATGGCATTTACAATCAATTGAATATTTTCATCGTTGCTTCCTGAAATGATTATTGATTTGCCTTCATTTTCAATTAATTCAGAAACCAAAGCAGAAACATCAATGTCAGACAAAGGGACATTTGCAGCAGGTAACCCTTTTGCTTTAAGTATTTCGTTGTAAAGATTTGCAATAATAATTCCCTGTTCCGAAGGTTTCACCGGAAACCGGACATCAGCATTAGTACCGGTTAATGACATTCCTGTTTCAAACTGGTGATGGCGTAACATTTCTTTTTGCCCGTCATCCAGTTTTCTGGCAGCTGAGTATTTTTTTGTGTATTCAATCGGTGAAAGCCAGGTCCCCAGAAAATCGGCACCAAAACTAACAACGGTTTTTGCCTTATCGAAATGATAATCGGGGATTACTTTTTT
>JAFGGF010000417.1 GCA_016930735.1 Prolixibacteraceae bacterium | reverse complement strand
CTCAGGGGATATAAAGATTTCAGCCTCAGCCCAAGAAACGGATCTGCACTTTATAATAAATTTACTCTTGAAATGAGATATCCTGTTACATTGAAACCAAATGCAACTATTTATGCATTAACATTCCTCGAGGCAGGTAATGCAGAACTGTCGTTTCAGGATTACAACCCGTTTAAACTTTACCGGTCGGCCGGTGTTGGTGTAAGAATATTTTTGCCGATGTTTGGTTTAATGGGAATTGACTGGGGATATGGATTTGATGCAATTCCGGGACAGTCAGATGCCAATAAAAGTCAGTTCCACTTTGTTATTGGCCAGCAATTCTGATAGTTACAGTTTTGGCTTGGATTTTGATTAATTTTGAACGCATGAACATTAAAAATTATACAGCCATGAAAAAAGTATTATTTACATTAGCAGTTTTCCTGTTATTTGCTGGAACTACATTTGCTCAGAAATTTGCATATGTTGATAGTGAATATATTCTCGATAATATTCCGTCCTATCGGTCCGCTCAGGATCAGTTGGACCAGTTATCCAGCCAGTATCAGAAAGAACTCGAATCAATACATGCCGAACTGGAACAAATGTATAAAGACTTTCAGGCTGAAAGTGTATTGCTTTCAGAAGATATGAAAAGAAAACGGGAGGACGTGATCATCGGTAAGGAAAAAGAATATAAAGAACTCCAGAAAAAATATTTTGGCCCGAACGGCGATCTTTTCAAAAAAAGGCAAAGCCTTGTAAAACCTATTCAGGATGATATTTTTGATGCTGTTCAGGAAATTGCAAATGACGGAAGTTATGTGGTAATTTTTGATAAAGCAGGAGGTACTTCCATGTTGTTTACAAATCCTCGTTATGACCTTAGTGATCAGGTGTTAGAGAAGCTTGGATATAAGAATTAATAAACTATATTTGTGGGAAATTTTAAGTCAACTTTGATTATGAGAAAATTAATGAAAATTACAGCTGTGGCAGTTCTTGTATTGCTTACTGGATTTGTAAATGCTCAAACTCCAAAATTCGGGCATATCGACCTTCAGGCACTCATTCAGGTAATGCCGGAAAGAACAACTATGGAATCAGAATTTAATAAATTCCAGGGTGAACTGGAAGATCTTCTGGGTACAATGCAAACTGAATATCAGACAATGATTCAGGAGTTCCAGAACTTACCTGAAACAACCTCAGAACTGGTAAAAACTGCAAAACTTCAGGATATTCAGGATAAGGATCAACGTATTCAGAATTTTCAGGCAAGCGCACAACAGCAACTCCAGCAAAAATATGCCGAGTTATCGGGGCCTGTTGTTCAAAAAGCAAAAGGAGCTATTGAAGAAGTTGCAAAAGAACTGGGTTTACTTTATGTTTTTGATTTTAACAGCCAGCAAATTGGTACAATCCTTTACAAATCAAACGACAGTAAAGATATTTTGCCTTTGGTTAAAACAAAACTTGGAATTCAGTAAAAAATAATAATCTGTATATAAAGCCATTTGTCATCAGACGGATGGCTTTTTTTATTTATTTTGTTTTATGCAAAAAAAATATTCGCCAATAGGAATTTTTGATTCGGGTTACGGAGGTTTGACAATCTTTAAAGAGATCAGGGAAAAACTTCCGGAATATGACATGGTTTATCTTGGCGATAACGCAAGAAATCCTTATGGAGCCCGTTCGTTTGAAGTTGTTTACGATTATACTCTCGAAGCGGTTAAATTTCTGTTTTCCAAAGGATGCCATCTGATTATTCTCGCATGCAACACAGCTTCAGCAAAGGCTTTAAGGAACATCCAGCAACTTGACCTGCCAAAAATCGACCCGGGAAGAAGGGTACTCGGTGTTATCAGGCCCAGTGTGGAAAAGGTTTCAGAAATTACAAAAAACGGAAGAATTGGAGTTCTGGGAACTGTTGGAACTGTAAATTCCGAATCCTATCCTGTTGAATTATTAAAATGGTCGGAAGGGAAAGTTAAAAATTCAGTTCAGGAAGCCTGCCCTATGTGGGTGCCAATTGTTGAAAACAATGAAATAAACTCGCCGGGAGCAGAATATTTTATTCAAAAAAATATTGAAAATATTTTCAGGAAAGACCCCTTGCTGGACACCCTGATCCTGGGATGTACCCATTATCCGTTGTTAATTGATCAGATCAGAAAATTTGTACCTGACCAGGTATATATTCTGGAACAAGGCCCAATTGTAGCCGATAAACTGAAAGTATACTTAAATCGCCACCCGGAAATGGAAGTAAAACTTTCAAAAGGAAGATCAGTACATTTTATGACAACTGAATCATCAAAAATATTTGAAGAAAAAGCCGGACTCTTCCTTGATAATCCTATCAAAGCTGAACATGTTCAGTTGCTTTAATCAGGAATATTTTTTTACAGTTTCAATAAGGCGGGGCATAATCTTTTCAATTTCAGAAACAAATTTAAACTGAGCCCTTGCCCTGACTATATTATGTTCCGGATAGTCAATTTTATAGTATGTATCTCCATCCAGGTAGTCGGTTAAAAACCGCAATCCCATTATATAAGTCATAAATTTTACCGAATGAGGAAGCAATTCTTTTTCCAAAGAAGTTAATGTTTCCCTCAGTTCTTCGAGGAAACCTTTTGTAAATTCTTCAAAAATATCGGCATTTACAGCTATTCTGCTTAAATCCTTTTCATCTTCATCTGCAGTATTGGCAGCAGTGCGGATTGCATCGCCAAAATCGAAATGGACCAGCCCTGGCATCACGGTATCGAGGTCGATCACACACAGGATATTATCATTTTTATCAAACAGGATATTATTGATTTTTGTATCGTTATGAGTTATACGAAACGGAATCTTACCTTGTCTTTGCAGTTTCAGTAAGGTTTTCATCTCTTCTGACAAGGATTGTGCAACGACTATTTCATCTTCTGCTTCCACTTTCCTGTTATTGAAGTTTACTAATAATGCTTTCTGAAAATTATTTAACCTGAATTCAATGTTATGAAAATCGACAATGGTTTCATTCAGTGGTTTTCCCGGCAAACTTGATATCTGTTTTTGAAATTGCCCAAATGCCTTTCCTGCCAGGTAAGCCTGTTGAGGTTTTTCTATTTTTTCATAGCTTTTACAACCTTTTATAAATAAAAACAAGGTCCAGTAGTTACCTGTTGTATCTTTAAAATAAAATTTGTCGTCACTTGTTTTTAAATGATGAACCACTTTCCTGTCAATATCTGAAATATTATCATTTATTAATTTATTTCGGATATGATCAGTCACCCTGATGATATTTTCCATCATCCCGGGTATATTCTTAAAAACCTGATGATTTTTACGTTGCAGAATATAATCGGGGGATACATCTTCGATTGTTTTTACCAGGTATGTATCATTGATATGTCCGTTACCAAAAGGATTTATATCAATTACAGTTCCCTGGTATCGAAATTCATTGACAATAGATTTTAAAACTGAGTCCATCTAAAATGACGATTTATTTCCATAAATTTTCCGGATAAATACCCTTTTTAACCAGTTCTTTGATCTGTTTGACAACAAATGGCTGATCTTCTTTGTATGTAACACCAAACCAGGGTGAATCGGCATTTAATACTTTTACATACACTTTTTCTTCTCTGATCAGGTCGAAAACAACATTCGGTATATAAATTTCGGATTTTGGATTTCGGATTTCCCGTTCCAGAAATTTAGTAAACGCAGGTTCCAGGTATTTAAACAGCGAAGGTTTAAAACCCCAGAAATTCATTGAAACAGTTTCTTCTCCGGTTAGTGGTACAATATTGTTTTCCTCATTGTTAAATGTAATTCCATTACCCGAATCACCTATTTTATGCCTTTCAGTAATATAAGTTAAAGTCCCGCTTTTATCAGTTTCGCAAATTCCGCGTGATACAGTCCCGAATTCCGATAAAGTTTTGTTTAATTGGTAACCAACCATTGAATATACATTATCATCACCGGAAGAAACTAAAAAATCTGCCATTACTTTATATGCTTCGAAACCGTAAAAATCGTCAGCATTAATGGCTGCAAAAGGTTCTTTTATAACATCCTTCCCCATAAGGATTGCATGTGCTGTCCCCCATGGTTTTTCCCTGCCTTCGGGAAAAGAAAATCCTTCCGACAGATATTCGAGTTCCTGAAAAACATAATCAACATCAATCCTTCCCTTCAGGAGATTATCAAATTTTTCTCTGAAGGCTTCAGCAAAATTGTTTCTGATTACAAAAACTACTTTACCAAACCCGGCTCTGATGGCATCGAAAATGGAATATTCAATAATAGTTTCTCCTGATGGGCCAACAGGCGTAACCTGTTTTAATCCTCCAAAACGGCTTCCCATTCCGGCAGCCAGGATAAAAAGTGTTGGTTTCATGTGTGCGATTTAAACTGCGTAAAATATAAATTCATTTCCTTTTTAGAAATTTTTATTACTATTTCCAGGAAGTAAGTTTATATCCCCTTAAAGCATAAAATAATATAACAAAATAAGATAAAAGAGCCAATATGAACGCGCTTTGTGAACCAATTGAATCGGACAAAACGCCCCAAATCTGCGGTAATATTGCACCCCCTGAAATTGCCATTATCAGCATAGCCGAGCCAGTTTTTAAAAAGCCACCCAAATTATGAATTGCCAATGGCCAGACTGCTGGCCAGACCAAAGCATTGGAAATTCCAAATAATGCAACAAACAGCACTGTATATGGCATAGTTAATTCAATTATTTTAAAGCTGGTAATATCAATAAAATTGAAGGTAAGGATATATTTATCAGGTACAAAAATGGCACAGACCGCTAAAATGATCCCCAGCCCGGCACTCCCTACCAAAGCCTTTCTCTGATTTAAATATTTTGGTATAAAAATAATTCCTACAATATATCCAATTACCATTCCCATCATCACCATCGATGCAAAATATTTGGACGAATTAAGCGGGACATCAAGAGACCTGCCGTAAACAATAATGGTATCGCCGGCCATTACTTCCACCCCTACATAAAAGAACAATGTAATTACACCTAAAATCAGGTGAGGAAACTCCCATATCGATTTTTTTGATGACAATCTTTTTGCTTCAGCATCTTCTTCAGATTCGACTTCCAGTTCAGGTAAACCTGATATCCGTACACCTATCCCCATAATGAATAAAATAACAGTCATTACGATATAAGGATTAATTACACGTTTAGCCAGGTCGTCTAACGCTACTACTTTGGCAGCCTCATTCATCGATTCGAGGCCTTTCATAAAAGCATCTCCATCGCTGAGAATATAATATGCAAGGATCAGAGGGGCAAGTGCACCAGCTGCTTTATTACAGATTCCCAAAACACTGATACGTTTTGCAGCACTTTCACGGGGGCCCATAATTGTTACATAAGGGTTGGATGCTGTTTGCAGGATTGCAAGCCCGGTTCCCATTATGAACAATCCTAAAAGAAAGATGGCATATGTTCGTGTATATGCAGCAGGAATAAATAATATTGTTCCAACGGCCATAACCCACAATCCAATCATCATCCCGTTTTTCAGCCCGGTCTTTTTTAATACCCAGGCCGAAGGAAGGGCCATTATTGTATATGCAATATAAAATGCAGTAGTGACAAAAAATGCCTCAGTTCGGTTTAATTCACATGCAATCTGGAGGTATGGTATTAATATTGAATTCAACCATGTTACAAAACCGAAAATAAAAAACAGTGCACTGATTATTATCATCGGAAGGATGTACGAGTTTCTGGATTTTGAGGCAACTTGACTATTCATAATTTTTTAATTTAGATTCAGGTAGGAAAAGTACAAAATGAAAATTAAACTTTCACTAAGGTTTGTAAAGTTTTTAATTTTTTTTAAAAGATTGTCGGATTAATTTGGAACTAACTCTGAAATTCATTTCAACTATTATCCTTATTCCTCTGAATACCAACCTGCATACATCCCGTAAGCATTTGCAATACGGTTTATTTCGCCTTCCAATAATTCTTTACTGATATTTTTTATTTTTTTAGCAGGAATTCCACCATATACACTTCCGGATTCAACAATTGTTCCTTTGGTAACAACCGAACCAGCTGCAACTATCGAGTTATTTCTAACAACAGCATCGTCAAGGATAACGGCATTCATTCCAATCATTACATTATCCTCTAAAGTGCAGCCATGTATAACTGCACCATGAGCAATGGTAACATTACTTCCAATATTGGTTGGCGATTTTTTATAAGTGGAATGTATAATTACCCCATCCTGGATATTTGTATTTTCTCCGATCCTGATATAATGCACATCTCCCCTTATAACAGCACTGTACCAAATACTGCAATTGTTGCCTATTACTACATCGCCTATAATTGTTGCATTCTCGGCAACAAAAACTTTCTTTCCTATTTTAGGTGTTTTACCCAATAACGATTTTATTAAGGCCATTATCTAAACTTGTTTTAAATTAAAGCATAAAGATATCAAAACATCGAAATAATTGCATATGTCATATACCTCGTATTAAATAATGGTTATTTTTGTTTTTTAATATTTTAACTGAAAAATATGACTCGGTTCCAAGCTTATAAATTGTTATTTTTGGAATCGTTTTTCTTTTATAATAAAGATTATTTATAGAATTTAAATTCAATTTAATGAAGGATGCAAAAGTTATAGAACTTGAGGAGGTAGCCATCCGGTTTTCCGGAGACTCAGGAGATGGCATGCAATTAACCGGGACTTTGTTTTCCGATGCATCAGCTTTACTTGGAAACGATATTTCCACATTCCCCGATTTCCCTTCAGAAATCAGGGCTCCACAGGGGACTGTTGGTGGCGTATCTGGATTTCAGATACAATTCGGGCAGAAACAAATTAATACTCCCGGCGATTTTGCACATGTATTGGTAGCCATGAATCCGGCTGCAATAAAAGCAAATGCAAAATTTATGAATCCCGGAGGAACCATTATTTATGATTCCGATGCTTTTAATGAAAAAAATCTCAGCAAAGCCGGATTCCAAACCGATGATCCGTTTACAGAATGTAATCTGAAAGATTACTTTAAAATTGCAGTACCTATTTCGAACTTAACCAAAGAAAGCCTGAAAGATTTTGGATTGGATAACAAAAGTATCCTTCGAAGCAAAAATATGTTTGCCTTAGGATTGGTTTGCTGGATGTTTAACAGGCCTTTGGATTATATAGATAAGTTTATAAGTAAAAAATTTGCTAAAAAATCAACTGTAGTCGAATCCAATTTAAAAGTATTGCATGATGGATTTAATTATGGTATGACTTTGCAGCATATGACTCCGAGTTATATAGTTAATCCGGCAATTATCGAACCCGGAACTTACAGAAATATTAACGGCAATCATGCAACTGCCTGGGGACTTCTTGCAGCAGCAGAAAAAGCGGGGCTGGAATTATTCCTGGGCTCCTATCCGATTACACCTGCGACCGATATTTTGTCAGCTCTTTCTGAAAGGAAAGATTTAGGTGTAAAAACATTTCAGGCAGAGGATGAAATAGCTGGTATTTCTTCAGCTATTGGAGCTGCATTTGCCGGTGACCTTGCCGTTACAACAACATCGGGACCTGGCCTGGCGCTTAAATCAGAGGCAATTGGACTGGCTGTAATGGCTGAGCTTCCTTTGATTATTGTAAACGTTCAGCGTGGTGGCCCCTCAACCGGATTGCCTACCAAAACTGAACAATCTGACCTTTTGCAGGCATTATACGGAAGAAACGGGGAAAGCCCGGTTGTGGTTTTAGCCGCAAGTACTCCTTCCGATTGTTTCTGGTATGCTTTTAAAGCTGCCAAAATTGCATTGGAACGAATGGTTCCTGTTATCCTTTTAACAGATGGTTTTCTTGGAAACGGCAGTGAGCCCTGGAAAATACCAAAAATGGCAGAACTCCCTGAAATAAAACCACGGATTGCAAAAGACGCTTCAAAATTCAAAGCATATTTACGTGACGAATTGACCTTGTCGAGGGAATGGGCTTTTCCGGGAATGGCAAATCTTGAACATATAATCGGCGGATTGGAAAAAAGTGTTACTGGCACAGTCAGCCACGACCCGGAAAATCATCAGAAAAACTGTGAAATAAGGGAAGAAAAAGTTCAGCGAGTTGTTGACATGGTTCCTGAACTTGAAGTTTGTGGCGATGAATCAGGTGATGTACTGATTGTTGGCTGGGGTGGTACTTACGGCCATCTGATAAGTACTGTACGAGAACTCAGGCAGGAAGGGAAAAACGTAAGTCTGGCACATTTTAATTATATAAAACCTTTGCCGGCAAATACAAAAGATGTATTTGAAAAATTTAAAAAAATCATTGTTTGCGAATTAAACCTTGGGCAATTTGCCGGATACCTGCGCGATAAAATGCCGGGGTTTAAATACCATCAATACAATAAAGTAAAAGGCCTTCCATTTACAGTAAAGGAATTAAAAGAAAGTGTTGTTAAATTATTGGAGGACTAATAATGGCTGATTTACAATATACTATCAAAGATTTTAAAAGCGAAAACGAAGTACGGTGGTGCCCTGGGTGTGGCGATTATGCCATTATGAATGCCGTTCAAAGGACAATGGCAGAGATGGGTATTCCCCATGAAAAATTTGCTGTTATTTCCGGTATCGGGTGTTCATCGAGGTTTCCTTATTATATGAGTACCTACGGTTTTCATACAATACACGGAAGAGCAGCCGCTGTAGCTTCAGGTGTAAAATGTGCCAATCCTGAACTGAGTGTTTGGGTAGTTACAGGTGATGGTGATGCTATGGCCATTGGAGGAAATCATTTTATCCACTTGATAAGGAGGAACATTGACCTAAATCTGATACTTTTTAACAACCGGATTTATGGTTTAACAAAGGGGCAGTATTCACCTACTTCTGCCCGTGGTGTAAAAACCAAAACCTCTCCATTCGGTACAATCGAAGATCCTTTTGTACCCGGGCAACTGGTTATCGGGGCCAAAGGCACTTTTTTTGCCAGAGGCATTGATGGTAATTTAAAATTAACGCAGGATATTTTGAATGCAGGAGCAAATCACAAAGGTACTTCAGTTATCGAAATCCTTCAAAACTGTGTAATTTATAATAATGGAATACACAGTGAAATTACCGATCCCAATTTCAGAACAGAAAGGCAGTTGATACTTGAACATGGAAAACCTATGATTTTTGGTGAAAACAACGACAAAGGTTTAATCATGGAAAAAGGGAAACTGAAAGTTGCAAAAATCGGAGAAAATGGAATTACCATGGATGATATCCTGGTACATGATGCATATGAAGAAGATCCGTTTTTACATATGGCCCTGATTAACATGCAACTGCCTGATTTTCCGGTAGCTTTTGGTGTAATCCGTAGTGTTACCGCTCCGGTATACGATATTGAGATGGAAGCACAAATAAATGCCGTTCAGCAAAACAGGAAAGTTACCTGTATGGATGAACTGTTAAATTCAGGCAATACCTGGGTTGTTGAAGATAACGGATATGAAGGAAACTCTTCAAAATGTAAACAAAAAGAAATTTAATTCAATCCATAGAATATTCTGAAAGCAGGTCATTAAGGCCTGCTTTTTTTTTATTAAATAATTTCAGATGACACAAATCCTTTAATCGTTGATGTTTTTTCTTTAATTTTCGATGATTAAAATCTAAGATTATGGATTTGGAGCAAATTACCATACCAAACCTTTATAAACGAAAAAAAAGCGACCGCGATATATTTCAGGAACTGATGCCAACAAAGGTGAAAGAAGTGCTTTTGGTCGCGACATTGTATGATTCCTATTCAATTGTCCGTGAAGGTCAGTTCAGCGATAAAATCAGGGGCGAATACCTTCAGCTGAATTTGTATGCTGCACCACGTTTTACCAGCGTTAACTCGCAGGAAGAAGCCTTATTGATTCTTGAACACATGGATTTTGACATTATAATTATTATGGCCGGGCTTGATAAGGATATGCCTGTTCAAATTGCCCGCGATATTTATAAAGAAAGGCCTGATATCCCGCTTTTGCTTTTGGTTAACAATAATGCCGATTTAAGGTATTTCCAGATTGAAGGGCAAAAATTAAATTTTGTAGACAGGGTTTTTGTCTGGAATGGAAACTCCAATGTTTTCATTGCTATGATAAAATACATTGAAGATAAAAAGAATATTGCCCGCGACACACAAAATGGTAATGTCCGTGTAATTCTTTTGATCGAAGACAGCATACAGTATTATTCACGGTACCTGCCAATTCTGTATACCACAATTATGACCCAGACTCAGGTACTTGTGCATGATGAAGCAGAAGATGACCTCCATAAAATTTTAAAAATGAGGGCCAGGCCTAAAGTCATACTCGTAAGTACATATGAAGATGCTGTGCATATTATCAATGCTTACAACGAATACCTGCTTTGCGTAATTTCAGATGTAAAATTTGAAAAGGATGGAAAAGACGATGACGATGCAGGTGTCGAACTTTTGAAATATGTAAAAAAGAGGGTAAAATATCCGATTCCTATTATGTTGCAATCGCATGATATTTCCAATGCACAGCGGGCCCGCGAAATCAAGGCAGAATTCATTAACAAAAACTCGGAAAGCCTTTCACAGGATATTTTCCATTTTATGTTTAAAAGGCTTGGATTCGGAAATTTTGTTTTTAAAGACAGCAGTGGCACTCCGGTTATGGAAGCATCAAACCTGAAAGAATTTCAGGAGAAATTTAAATTGATTCCCGACAGTGTGGTTGAATATCATTCACGGCGGAATTCATTTTCAACATGGTTGATGGCTCGTGGAGAAATAAACATGGCCAAGCAACTTATACCAATGAAATTCGAAGACTTTGAAACGACACAGGAATTAAAAGAACGTTGTTTAAATGTTTTTGAAAAGGAGAAACTTGAAAAACTAAGGGGAAGGATAATTAATTTTAATCCTGAACTTGTTTCTTCCAACCGGTTTATAACAAGGTTGGCAAAAGGCTCTCTGGGAGGGAAAGGCCGTGGTATTGCCTTTATCAGTAATTTCATAGAAAATATCGATTTCCAGAAAATATTGCCGGGGATAAATATTCGTATTCCTGCAACTGCAATTATCGGTGCTCTTGAATACGATAAATTTCTTGAAATAAATAACCTGTTTGAAGATGTACACAACCATCAGGATTTTGAATTGATTAAAAATCTTTTCCTGCAGGGTGAACTGGATGAAGAACTTGGTAAAAATTTATGGACCTATCTGGAAAATGTATATAAACCGTTGGCGGTCAGATCCTCCGGATTATTTGAAGATTCTTTGCTTCAGCCTTTTTCAGGAGTTTATTCAACCTTTCTGATCCCCAATAATCACCCTGACATACATGAAAGATTTAAACATCTGATTACAGCCATAAAACTGGTTTATGCGAGTATCTACACTGAATCGGCCCAATCGTATTTCGATGCTGTTAATTATAAGATCGAAGAAGAAAAAATGGCAGTAGTAATTCAGGAAGTTGTCGGACATGAATACAATGGAAAATATTATCCGCATATTTCAGGAGTTGCACAATCGTACAACTTTTATCCGGTTTCTTATATGGAACCTGAAGATGGCTTTTCGGTTGCTGCTGTAGGATTGGGGATTTATGTAGTTGGAGGCGAAAGTGCCTACCGGTTTTGCCCGAAATACCCGGCAATAAATCCAACCGATGTTAAAGACCAGATTCGCGATTCCCAGAAATTCTTTTATTCACTGGATATGCAGCAAAACAATTTCGACCTGGCAATCGAAGGAGAAGATGCTGCAATAAAAAAGATAAGTATCCGAGAGGCAGAAAAAGATGGCACAATTGAAAACAGTGTTTCAACCTACGATATGGAAAATGATGCACTCATTCCCGGATGCTATTCAGGGCCTAAAGTGGTAGATTTTGCCAATATACTGAAATACAATACTATGCCACTGTCTGACACACTTCAGGTTTTATTGAAACTTTTCCGTGATGCCATGGGATCACCGGTAGAAATTGAATATGCCATCGACATGGAACCCGGAGAAAAAGGCTGGCCAACTTTTTATTTGTTACAGATAAAACCACTAATCAGGATTGAAGACCATGCTAATATTGATATCGATGCTGCCAGCCATGAAAACCTTTTAATGTATGCCGAAAGAGGTATGGGCAATGGCCAGGTGAAAGAAATTACCGATGTAATTTTTGTTGATCCTGATACGTTCGACCGTATAAAAACAAAAGAAATTGCATATGATATAAACTATTTTAATAAACAAATGGAAGAGGAAGGAAGGGAATACATCCTGCTTGGGCCGGGACGCTGGGGCTCCCGCGATCATTTTACAGGAATTCCGGTATTATGGGCTCATATATCCAAAGCGCGGATCATTATTGAAATGGGATTAAAAGATTTCCCGCTTGACGGATCGCTCGGATCACATTTTTTCCATAACGTAACATCGATGAATGTTGGTTATTTTTCAGTGCCTTACAATGCAAGAAATGCTGCGGTTGATATTGAAATTTTGTGTAAACAGGAAGTCATAAAAGAAACTGAATTTATAAAACATGTACGTTTTAAAGAACCGTTGACAATACTAATGAATGGCAGACAAAGAAAAGGATTGATAACCTATTGAATTACATGCAGATAAAAATTTCTACAGCCAATGCTGAAACAATTGAAAAGCTAATTGACAGTATTCCGGAGTTTGACCCGACTCCAATAGAAGAAATTGAAAAACGGATTTTTAGAAAAAATGTTAAACTTTTTATTGCAATTGAAAACTCAGAAATTGCCGGATTTATTGTTGCCTACGAAAACTCAGATAAAGTTCTTTACAATTGGTTAACCGGAGTATTAAAGGAATATCG
>JAFGGF010000416.1 GCA_016930735.1 Prolixibacteraceae bacterium | reverse complement strand
CATATTTTTTTGCCAAAGCACAAAGTTTATCAGAATCCTCTCCAGGAATTGGAAAAGCTCTTTCATGTGCATCCGGATTAATCCAACCTAAAATTGAAGTTTCAGGAAAAGTTACAATTTCAGCGCCTTGATCTGTAGCATCTTTCAGGGCATTTTCAATTCGTACAAAATTCCCGGACCGATCGCCGTCGAGGCAAAATATTTGCGCCATAGCAATTTTTACAGATCCTTTCTTCCCAAAGGATTTATGCGGAAAAACAAAACCGCATCCAATTAGCAAAATCAGTGCGAAAACTTTTATTAACCTATTCATTTTTTTGAAATTCTTCTATTGTTTTACATTCAGTTTCAGTATCCTGAATGTAAAAATTTTCTGCCGATGTTGCAACAGCCCGTTGGACACTTCCTATGTTGGATTTGATATTAATTTCGTAAGGAGCCCGTACATAGAAATAAGTTGTTAATGCATAATTAATACAGGTTGAAGCCCAGTGCCACATTTCAATATTTGAACTAATTGATTTAGTAAAAGGAATGGCATCAAGTGAACGATGGCGCATGTTAACAGTCATGCCCGGAACGAAATTGCCTGCACCCGTCGGTTCTGAAATAAAGGGGTGGGAGAAAGGCTCCGGATGCCCAAAAGCATATCCATAATAATCTTCGCTTCCGGTTCCTATACTTGACGGGAATTTCTCACCATCAACAAATATTTTTTCATCGCCTTCGCCCCACCATGTGTTGGCCATGTTAAACAAAGTAACCTGGTCGCCAACATAAAGCCCTTTCCCTTTAATATCAACAAAATTCATATCGAAGAAAAGATTTTTTTCTGCGCGTGTTTTTATGTGGTAATATTCATGCCAGGTTGAACAGAAATACATGCTGTTTTCTTTCCATAAATAATCTGAAAGTTTAATTTTTCCTGAGATTTTGACAACATCATTGCCATAATTTATATAAGCTATCCTGCAATTGTCCTTAAATGGCATTACCCAGTTTGATTGCATAGTTTCAACAGAATCGGTTTGGTTCATCCAGGTTTGATGCGGGAACATCTGGTAGCCTGTTCCAAAAAATTCGCCAACCGGTACCCAAATGGTTTGGTGTCCATCAAACTTAATTGACAGTACCACAGAATGCAATGACTGTTCTTTATTTTCTGATTCGATATTTAGTTTTAATCCTGATATAGCTGAGTTTGTTTTATTAATTAAAAATATTACTGAATCACCCGTAAGGATTTCTTTTGTAAATTCCTGAAATATTATTTGATCGGAGCCCGGATTGGAAAGTTTAAGCTGAACTTTTTTAAAAGACATTTCATTATCTTTTGATAATTCTTTTGAAAAAGACTCAACCTTTGTGTCTTGCTTATATTCGCGATAGCAGATGTTATAAAAAACATCGGGGAAATAATGGTTATCTTTTTTTATCAAAGAATCACATTCATAGGTTATTTTACAATGTTTGGAAAAGGGGATGGGGGCATAAAGATTATGCCCCCTTTCTTTAAGGGGAGCCTCCTCTGGTACAGAAACACTAAACGGCTTTGGGGCAAGTATTTGCCCGCTTATAACCTCAAAAGGAGGTCCTTCTACTTCGGGTATGGAGTCATGGTCAATATAAATGCGTATAATTCCGTTTTCAGCCCTCCAGAAAGTCATCCACCAGCGAACAATGGCTCCCGGCCCATCCTCGTCAAACATTACAAATTCACGCCTGTTATTATTTTTTTCTACACGGATAAAATAAGACATATCGGAATTTGCAAACCAGCCTGCCGAATCAGGAGCAACGGTTTCACGGTTGTAGCTGCTGGATTGTTTCAGTAGGTACTCTTTTTCAGGAAAATATGTCAGTTGTTCACGGTCAGCCATTTCATTTAATAAAGAGTCTTGAGTTACTTTTTGGGAGCATCCGAAAATGGTAATTGAAATACCAAAAAGAATGAAGTTAAAGACAGATTTCATCATTTTCAATTTAATGTTATAATTATTTTAATTCAATTTGAAAAGGTGATGCAGGAAGCATTTCACTGTTATAAAGATTACATTCAGGATTATCAGCCCAGCCATACCTGATATATTTAGGTTTATTTACGACGGGACATTTTAGAATAACCGAATTCCCCTGAATTTGAGCTTCAGCCCAATAAAATTGTTTGTTTTCTCCGGCAATAGCAAATCCTTTTAATATTGAATCATTTTTAGCCTGAAGTCCGTTTGCAATATGATTGAACACAATTTTTACTTTATTTCCTTCTTTTTCCCATGACAATGGTAAAGGACCGGATTCAATAATATTTTTGTATCCGTATGCCATTTTGAAGGCAATCCGGCTTAAACGTTCACCAACATCTTTTTTATTAGACGGGTGAATGTTGCGTGCTTCACCAATATCGATTGTGACAGCTATGCCTGTATTGGGAAGATCCAGCGTTTTCCGTTGTGCCTCCCTGATTTCAGCCCAATCACTTTCACCGGGTTCATCTTTTTGATACAGGTAATTTGCCAACTGGACAAAAAGAAATGGAAAGTTACCCTGTTGCCAGCGAATCCGCCAATCCTGGATCATAGTACTGAAAAGTTCTTTATAATCAGAAGGATATTCACGGTTCGATTCGCCCTGGTACCAGATAGCCCCTTGCATGGAATAACCTTCAATTGGATGAATCATGCCATTGTAAATAAAAGCCGGCTCCTGATGAAAATATGTAACATCAGGAATTGGATGTTCAAGTGTGTTATTAAACTTCCATTCACCAATCAAATTGAT
>JAFGGF010000415.1 GCA_016930735.1 Prolixibacteraceae bacterium | reverse complement strand
CTTTCCACAGAGTTAACAATATCTGCAGGTGAGTTTTATGATGGAAGTAATTTTACAGTTACAGCTCAACCCATTTTTAATATTTCTTCGAGTGTGCAGATTTCAGGTTTTTATAATTTCAACCGGATTGTATTTAACGACAGGAACCAGGAAATGAATTCACATGTAGGGCGCTTGAAATTTTTGTATATGTATAATACCAAACTTTCGGTGAGTACATTTGTACAATACAACAGCCTCGAAAATTTGACTGTATCCAATTTCAGGTTGCGATATAACCCGAAAGAAGGGAATGACCTTTACCTGGTTTATAACGAAATAAGGCCAGTCAATAGCTATTTTGATGGTGGTTTACCTGAAATAAATTTGCTGAACCAGATAGTTCAGGTAAAATATGTTCATACCTTTAAGCTTTAAAATTTAAATACATTATTATGAAATTTCCTGTACGTTTTATTTTATTCATATTATTTATCGAAATTGCTTTTAATGGGTATCCACAGGATAACTATACATGGTTTAAAATATCTGAAGTTGGGCCAAAAACATGGTTGCTGGATGATCATGGTGATGATAATATTTATTTGTTGGAGGGAGATGATAAAGCCCTGATTATTGATACAGGAATGGGTAATGCTGATCTTCTGGGGGCAGTACGGAAAATTACTGATAAATCTCTTTTTGTGGTAAATACACACGGGCATCCCGACCATTCAGGTACAAATTACCAGTTTGACAAAATTTATCTGCATAAGGATGATGTGGAAGCTGCAAAGATGTTTTCAGGGAAAAAACCAAATCAAAATAATCAGTTTATAGGCGAAATTTTTAATCCTGAATTTATTCCCGTTTCAGAAGGATATAAATTTGATTTGGGGAACCGGGTAATAGAAGTAATGGAAACTCCTGGGCATACTCCGGGAAGCATTTGTTTTTTAGATGTCAAAAATAAATTCCTTTTTACAGGAGATAATAACAACAGCCTTGTATGGTTGTTTCTTGACGGATGCCTTCCATTGTCGGAATATTTAAAAACACTTGAGATGCAGGTTTCAAGGCTCGGTGAATTTACAACTCTTTACCCCGGCCATGGACCGGCTATGTCGTCAGAATTTATAATAGATCAGGTTAATTGTGTAAAAACCATACTTGATGGTACTTGTGAACCCAGACCCTATGAATCATTTGTTGGCGAGGCAAAGATTTGTTCTTCAGGCAATGCCTCAGTTGCGTTTAATCCGGAAAATCTGTAATTAATCTTCCAGCGAATAGCGCAGTTGGTCAAGCATTATCGGAACATCTTCAGGATTGATCCCTGCCTTTATCAGGTGGTGAAGGTCATCTTCAAAAATGGATTGAAATTCAGCATTTGAAAATCCTCCTTTTTTGATTGATTTTTTATAAAAATCCAATGCTTCTTTCCTTTTTCCAAGGCTCCACTGAACATGCCCCATATTCATAAAATCGTGTTTGGTTGGATTGTCATTAATAAGTTTTAAAAAATATTTTTCAGCCTGCTCGTTTTTTCCTGTAAGGAATGAGCACCAACCAATCGGGCGCCAGACTTTTTTATTCCCGGGAGCCAGGTATTCAACCTTGAAATAACATTTTAATGCTTCTTCATATTGGTTAAGTTCGAGCAAACAATGCCCGATTGATAATTGTATTCCGAGGTTTTCAGCATCAAGTTTTTCGGCCTGCCTGTAGTATTCAAGTGCTTTATCCGGTTGTTTCAGGTTCCGGTAACATAAAGCGATCTTTTTAATATTCCACAGTTTGTTTAATTCATACAACTCAGTTTTCAGGTATCCTGAAAGTGCATTACTGTAATCCCCCAGTTTTTGATAACAAAATGCCCTTTTCTGGTATAATTCGCCATTCCTCTCGGCATTGAGTAAAATTGAATAAACTTCAGAGGCTTCTTCAAAATGGTTTTTTGTAAAATAAAATTCCGCAATATTTCTTAAAAGTTCTGGTGACTCTGTTAACAAACTGCCAACAGATTTAGTGTTGTAAAAATCGAACCTCCAACTAAAGATATCCTCAAAACCTGATTTTCCGGGGTGAAGTTTGTAAAACCGGTATAAGTCCTGAATATACTGGTTTGAAATAAATTCATCTTTCCTGCCGGGAGAAGTTATTTCTTCATCTTTTTCAATTTCGCTGAACTGGTCCATTTCTGCTTTCATACCCTGGACCAGCATTTCCCTGTTTTCTTCGGGGAGGTTTTTCAGGCTGAAACAAAATGAATATTTATCGGAATTGCATAAAACAGGTGCAAAAGAAAGGGTTTTTATGAATGTCAGGTTTACAGGGTCATTGGTGTTAATTTCATTCGATATTTCCGGATTTTCAATAAAAAACGGTATAAACCAATTGCTTATTTCACTAAAAAAAGGAAACGATTTCAACATGGAGAATGACCCCAGAAAAACATCGGCGCCTTCCATTTGCAGTTCGCTGAATTCCTGCATTTTATCAATCAATCCGGGAGAATCTTCAAAAATCTTTTCCCATTCAGGATTTTTATCATCAGTTAACCCTTCCTCCATCAAACTGTCGAGGTTTATTTTATCCTTCAGGTTGGGGCTTATCCTTATCATTTCGGGGATAATTTCATCCCTGATTTTTTGCTGGATTTTTTCGGTTTCTTTTGTCCTGATGAATTGCAGGAGGATTCGTTCAAGGTTCTTTTTAAAACCCTGATTTTCGAAAAGAATAACCAACCTGCCTGCAAGTGAGGGGAGGAACTGCATCCTTTTATCGTATTTAAAAATGCATATCAATAGCCCAACAAATGCCCGTTGTTTTACTTCTGCATCTTGACTTTCAAATGCATCAAATAAAAGGTTGAACTTGGTTTTATCGAAATAGCGCAGCAAGCTAAGTGTTAAGGATGAAATAATTAATGCCTTATAGGAATGTTCCAGTGAAATGTCTTTTAATAATTCTGAAATAAATTCAGCATCATCTTCCCCGTATTTGTCCAGAAACCAGATATGAAAGAAAAGTATCCTGATATTTTCAAGATGTTCTTTTCCCTTATCATCAAGGGTTTTATCCGATATTGTTTCAATAACGAGTTCCTGCAATTCTTTCCCGGCGTAATAATCTCTGATTTCTGTAACAAATTCAGTATAATTTTTAATAAAAAAATTATGGAATCCCCTTTTTTTCTGATAGATAATGCTTGTTGAATATTGTTGTAACAAAGTTTCATTTAATTGGTCAGCCAACTCAAAAACAGAAATGATAAGGTGCCTGTAAACTTTTTTCCTTTCAGGGTCATTAATGCCTTCAACAGTATATTTAAGCATGAAATGATACGTTTCTTCCAGTGTCCTGCACTCATCGCTGAATTGTTTGATATTGTATTCTTCAATTAAATCATCGATCATGTCGAAAGCAGGTTTTAACTTTCTGTCTGCCAGACAGTCGCAAATGTTGTTGTATTTTATTTGAATATCCTTTTCTTTCATGTTGTATCTTCTGGATCAAAAATAGGTTAAAATTAAATTGTTCAAAAACAAATCGATAATAAAACTCTGGTATAAATTTCTTATACCGGTTTATAGAATAAAAGTATTAATTTCAGTTTTTTAAAAGAAAATTAATCGATAACAGGTAGATGCAGTACGGTTAATGAACGGAATATTAATAATATTGTAGAAATTAGAAATAAATGAAATCAATCAAATTAACAGGGATCAGGCAAATGAAAATGGTTGAAGTGCCTGATGTTAAAATAAAATCTCCCAATGAGGTTAAAATCAGGATGGTTGTTATGGGTGTATGTGGCTCTGACATTCATTATTATACCAGCGGTAAGATTGGTACCCAGGTAGTAAAATTCCCTTTTACAGTTGGCCACGAGGGGGCAGGGGAAGTAATTGAGGTCGGAGAGTCTGTGACCCGTGTAAAACCGGGAGACAGGATAGCAATTGAACCAGCAATGCCTTGTTTTAAGTGTGACCAGTGCCGGCAGGGCAGGAGCCACACCTGCCGTAACCTTCGGTTCCTGGGAAATCCGGGACAGGCCGAAGGTTTGCTTTCCGAATACATTGTAATGCCTGAAACAAGTTGCCATAAAATACCTGAAAACCTGACCTACGATGATGCAGCAATCACTGAACCACTCGCTATTGGAGTGTATGCTGTACAGCAGGCAGGAAATGTGATGAGTAAAAATATAGGGATACTCGGAGCCGGGCCAATTGGTGAAAGTGTTTTGCTTCCTGCTTTGGCTGAGGGTGCTGCAAAAGTTTTTGTAACTGATAAAATTGATGAAAGACTTGTTCTTGCAGAAAAGAATGGTGCTGAATGGACCGGGAATCCTTTAAAAAAAGATGTGGTAGGGGAGATTATCAAAAATGAAAATGCCGGGCTTGATATTGTATTTGAATGTTGCGGTCAACAGGAGGCTCTTGACCAGGCATTGCTTTTGCTTAAACCGGGTGGAAAATTAATGGTTATCGGAATCCCGGAGGAAAATCGTATTTCATTTGATATTAATCATTTACGGCATAAAGAAATTACCATCGT
>JAFGGF010000003.1 GCA_016930735.1 Prolixibacteraceae bacterium | reverse complement strand
TTGGCAATGAAGAAACAATAGAAGAAATCAGCATTTGCGAAGGCGGAAGTTACGAAGGTTGGTCAGAGTCTGGAGTTTACGAACGTACTTTAACAACATCAGAAGGAGGCGACAGTATTGTAACAACTATTTTAACAGTCAATCCGGTTTACCATATTTCAGAAGCAGCTACCATCAAGGAAGGCGAAGAATATAAAGGATGGACAGCAAACGGAGTTTACACAGAAAATTTAACATCGGTAACCGGTTGCGACAGCATTGTTTCAACAGTGCTCAACGTTTTAGCTAAAGTTGAAACCTCTGAAGAGATCAGTATTTGCGAAGGCGAAAATTACGAAGGCTGGTCAGAATCCGGAGTTTATGAACGTACTTTGACAACAACGGAAGGAGGCGACAGCATTGTAACCACTATTTTAACAGTTAATCCCGTTTACCATGTTTCAGAAGCAGCAACAATCAAGGAAGGTGAAGAATACAAAGGCTGGACAGCAAGCGGAGTTTACACGGAAAACTTAACATCGTTAACCGGTTGCGACAGCATAGTAACAACAACTTTAATTGTCCTTGGCAATGAAGAAACAATAGAAGAAATCAGCATTTGCGAAGGTGGAATTTATGAAGGCTGGACAGAATCAGGAGTTTATCAACGCACTTTAACAACTTCAGAAGGCGGTGACAGCATTATAACAACTATTTTAACTGTTAATCCTGTTTACTTGGTTTCAGAAGAAGTTACAATCAAGGAAGGTGAAGAATACAAAGGCTGGTCAGCCGACGGTGTTTATACTGAAAACCTGATATCGGTATCAGGATGCGACAGTATTGTTACAACAACTTTAATTATTGAACCTGATAAAGTCAGTGTCCAGGAGGAACCTGTTGAAACAGTTGAATATGTTAGTATTTGTGAAGGTAATGATTATATGGGCTGGAAATCGGAAGGAGAATATACAAGAATCCTGAAAACTACTACCGGTGCTGATAGTACAGTTATTACAATTCTTACTGTAAATCCGGTTTATTTTGTTGTTGAGGATATTACAATAAAAGAAGGTGAAAAATACAATGGGTGGAATACTGAAGGACAGTATTCAAGAGTATTGCAGTCCAGTACCGGTTGCGACAGTATTATATCCACAAATCTGACTGTAGTGCAGGAAACCAGAATTACTACTGAAAATGTTACTATTTGTGAAGGCGACAAATATATGGGATGGAAAAAACCCGGGACTTATGAACGTATATTACATTCTTCAACCGGGAAAGATAGTGTTGTAATTACAAATCTGACAGTAAATAAATCTTATTATATTACTGAAGAAGTTGAAATCCTTCAGGGTGAAGAATACAACGGCTGGACGAAAAATGGTTGGTACGAAACCTACTATATTTCAGTTTCCGGTTGCGACAGCATAGTTTCAACCAAATTAAGTGTTCTGCCGGCAAATAAAAAGAATGTTAGCCTGACTGATGGTGAAAATGGCATTGTTAAGATTGATTTGTATCCAAATCCTGCTGATACTCAGGTAACAGTAAGGTTTGCTGATTTTCCGGATGAAGGGACTACAATCGAACTACTGAATATGATGGGTGAAGTGATAATGAGCAAAGAAGCACGTGATACTCACGAATTACTTAATGTTCAGGATCAGGCCCCCGGAATGTATTTTGTTAAAACCAATTTTGGAGGGAAATATATAGTGGATCAATTAGTGATCCGATAAAAAAAAGGCTGCATATTTGCAGCCTTTTTTATTCGATTTAAAAGCGATTGTCGGAAGGGAAAGGGATCAATTCTATTAATGCCTCACCGGATACAGCAATGCTGATAATATGATCCTCAATTTCACATGAATAGATAGAAAAATCATTGTCTGTTTTAATGTCTGAATACTTTAAGATCGGCTCTGAATCTATATAATTAATTTTTTCCCCGACATTGATATTTTTTAATCCGGCTTTTATTCCGGTTCCGGTATTTTTAAGGAAAGCTTCTTTTCGCGTCCAGATTAAGTAAAAATCCTTCAGGGGATTTTCAGAAACAGATAAAAAGGCAAGTTCTTCAATTGTAAAGTGTTTTTCAGCAATGTCTTTGTAATATTTGTTTTCCTTTATTTTTTCAATGTCAATGCCGAGTTCATTTTCTTCTGAAATAGCGATTGCACACATTTCTTTTGTGTGAGAAATATTAAAAAAAATATTATACCTGTTTAAATATGGTTTGTTATTTTTATCATTTAAAAAAGACAGGTTTTCAGGTTTTTTACCAGTTTCTTTTGAAAGAATTTTCCTTAATATACCATGGCAAGTAATATAATTTAGCTTGTCATTTTCAAACCGGAATGCTTTTGCCCTTTTTTTTTCTTCTTCAGAAAGCAACAGGTAAAGAGAATCAACTGAATTATAATGATTGTGTTGACGAAAATAAAAAACCTGGACTTTATTTTTTTGTTTTTTATTTTCCAATAAATCTTTACAATTTATCTTTATTAAACTGTTTTTCATTGTGAATCAGTTAAAACCTTTTCTGTTATCTTTTTATTCTGAACAAGTTCCAGTTCCCTGTTGATTATTTTGGTATATTCAATGATAGTTTCTTTATTATTTATAATTTCATTATGTCCTCCGTCCAGTTCTTCAACTGTGATATTCGGTGCAGTCTTATTCCAGTCAAGATAGTCATTTCCAATGGTGGTTTTACTTGCTTTTAATAACAATACTTTCCCTTTGTAATCAGGCACTGAATATTTTGATGTAAGTATATCATAATATTTAAGGATGTAATTATTACGCAACCGTGCAGGCAATGTTCTTTTAATTTTAAAAAACGATTGGCAGAAATACCAGAAAAGAGTTTCTCTGAAGCGTGCTTTTATCCCTCTTTTGAATGCAAATAAAGGAACATACTCTTTTATTATACTATCAGATAAAATAAGTAAGGGGATTGAATAACCTTGCTCGTTTAATTGAACTGCCATTTCATATGCAACTATTCCACCAAAAGAATGTCCTCCCAGGATGTAAGGTCCTTCAGGTTCATATTCATGAAGTTGTTTGATGTAGTATCTTGCAAGTTGCTGTACATTTTTATATTTTATCTGTTCACCATCCGACCCTAAATGTATAAAGCTTATATATGGCTGATCCTTATCAAGGCCCTTGGGTAGAAAGTTATCGCAATTATCACCATGCACAAAAACAAGGGGAATCCCTGAACCATCTGGTTTAAATGGTATCAGGTTTTTTCTGATTTTTTGCCGTACCGGTTCTTTCTTTTTTAAGGTTTTAACAACCTCTGAATTTAATTTTATAAATTCTGATAAAGTTGTCAGGTTCGGATAATCATATATTAATTGCCTGAATTCAATTCTGAGCCTGAACTTTTTTTCTATTAACGAAGCATATTGAGTGAGGTATAACGACTCAATACCCATATCCGAGAAAGTTTCATTTGGCTGAATTGTATTTTCATCGAATCCGGTCAGGTCAATTAAAATCTTTTTAAGTACAGATAATGTTGATTCTTTTTCAATAATTCCGGTTTCCCTGTGAATTTCATATTCCGGAACCTCTGAACCTGTAGGGTTGTTTTGTTCTTTTTCATCCAGAATATTGGATTCTATCCAATACCTTTTCCGTTCAAAGGGGTAAGTAGGTAAAACAATCTTATATGGTTGTTCTTTGTAAAAAGAATTAAAATTTATGTTATTCCCTGTTGCCCAAAGCCGCCCGATTACACCAGTAAGTTTTTCCTGTTCATTTTTATTGTCAGGTTTCGAAAGGGTAGGGAATACTGGAGATTTTCCTGCCTTTTTATTATTCCTTTTAACAAGTGAGGTTAAATGTGTATTGGGGCCAACTTCTATAAATATCCAGTCTTCATTATCTGTAATGGTGGAAATTCCTTTACTGAAAAGCACCGGATTACGCAGTTGTTTTGAATAGTATTCAGGATCGCCTGCATTTTTCTGGTCGATAATTTCGCCCGTTAAACATGAAACATAAGGTATTTGAACTGGATTTAGTTTAAAAACTGAAACATATTCTGCAAATTCTTCCAAAATTGGTTCAAATGCTTTCGAATGAAACGCATGTGAAGTGTTCAGTAAAACAGACTCAACAGAATGGTCATCAAGTAATTTCCGCGTGTTTTTAATGTTCTCATTCTGAACTGAAATTACACATAAATCAGGAGCGTTAACTGCTGCTATTTCAAATAAATCAGAATTTAATCCTTCGAGTTTCTCTGCATCTGTTTTTACTGCAAACATAGAACCTTCCCGCATTTTTTGCATTAACTGACCACGTTTGATTACGATTTTTAATGCATCTTCAACACTTAATACTCCTGAGATACATGCAGCAGTAAATTCTCCAATGCTATGTCCGATCATGGCATCGGGTTTAATTCCGAATTCGTTTAAAAACCGGGCTACAGCCAGTTCTGTTATAAATAATGCAGGTTGTGCAAATTCTGTCCTGGCAAGGATTTGTTCGCTTTCCTCTGTAATTTTTTCAGGGAATATTATTTCTTGGAGGTCATTCCCGGTTGTTTCCTTATAAATACCAAAACACTGGTTATAAATATTCTTACAAAAAGGTTCGTTTAAATAAAGGTCTTTCCCCATATTGATGTACTGGGCTCCCTGCCCTGGGAAAAGAAATGCAATTTTTCTTTCTTTTTCAGATATACCGATATCAATGTAATCATTAAATACCTGTTCTTCCGATAATATGGAAGTGCTGGTTGCAACCAGGTAACTTCTTAAAGGCATGTGGTTCCGCCCGGTTTGAAGTGTATAGGCTAATTCGTTGATATCTGTATTTTTATTTTCCTTTAAAAACCGGATGAAGTCTTTTTTTCTTTTATTCAATGAAAATTCCGATTTTGCAGAAAGAGGTATCAGTTGTGGCCTGGTATCCTTTTGATTAGTTTTTTTTGTTGCAGGTGGCTCCTGAATTATTACATGTGCATTGGTTCCACCTATTCCAAAGGAGCTGATTCCCATATTTAAAACTTTGGTATTTTTCCATTCAGTTTTTTCTTTCTGGACATAAAACGGTGAATTTTCAAAGTCGATTTTAGGATTTGGTTCATTAAAATGGATTGATTGCGGGATAATTTTGTGGTAGGCTGACAATGATGCTTTTATGAGCCCGGCGACACCTGCTGCCACATCAATATGCCCTATATTGCTTTTTACAGAACCAATGGCACAGAACTGTTTTTTGGCGGTTTTTTTTCTGAAGGCTTTTGTCAGTGCAGCAATTTCAATCGGGTCGCCAAGCGGAGTTGCTGTTCCGTGTGCTTCGATATAACTGATTTCCTCCGGGTCAATTTCGGCATAAGCCTGTGCCATCATTATTGCTTCGGCCTGCCCGTCAACACTTGGCGCCAGGAAACTTACCTTATTGTTCCCGTCGTTATTGGTTGCCCACCCTTTTAATACCGCATAAATATGGTCTTTATCATTAACAGCATCTTCGAGCCTTTTCAGGATAACCACAGCTGAACCGTTGCTGGCAACAGTACCGTTACTTTCAATGTCGAACGGGCGGCATTGCCCGTTTTTTGAATTAATGGCTCCTTTCTGATATACATACCCGGAAAGGTATGGCAAACTGACACTTACCGCTCCTGCAACGCACATGTCCGATTCAAAATTGACCAGGCTTTGACAGGCCTGGGCAACTGCTACCAACGATGTGGAGCATGCAGTCTGTACATTTATAGCTGGTCCCTTCAGATTAAATTTATATGCAGTTTTTGTGGCAATATACCCCGGATCGTTGTTAATGATCAATTGAAAAGAATCCATGGAATACGTGCTGTTAAAGCTGTCTTTTAATTCAGGATTTTTAAGAATATTATTATACAGATACGTATTTGGCAAAGCACCGGCATACACGCCTATAACACCTTTATAAGAAAAGGGATTACAACCGGCATTTTCAAACGCATCCCAAACAGTTTCGAGCCATATCCTTTGTTGCGGATCCATTGTCATTGCTTCATTCGGATTGATCCCGAAAAAGGCAGCATCAAAATATTCAATATTTTCGATAATACCCTTTGCCTTTACGTAATCCGGGTTATTTTTCAGGCGATTGTAATTTTCTATATGTTTTTGAAGCTGTTCATCGGTAAAACGGGAAATCGAATCTTTCCCATCCAGTAAGTTTTTCCAGAACTCATCAACATTATCTGCTCCCGGAAACCTTCCTGCAATACCAATAATTGCTATGCCATCCTGTGCGTCCATCCTTTTGTTTGATTCTGATTTGTGTTTGCGGTAATATATTTATTTTTTCTGAATCTATAAAATAAACCTTCTTGATCTGGCCCGGTTAAGATTTTTCCTGAGCATCGCTCTTTGCTCAATATTTGATAAAATTTCATTACTATCCGATTCCTTTTCGGAAAGAAAACCTGCAAGTGCACTTATGTTAGGATATTCGAGAATTTTCAGGACATCAACTTCAAGGTTAAGCAGTTGTTTTATTTTTGTGACCATGGTTACAGCAAGCATGGAATCGCCTCCCAGGTCAAAGAAATTATCACTCGTACTTATTTTTTCCAGATTCAATAATTCCTTCCAGATTTCTGTCAGTTGTGATTCAATTTGGGAAGACGGCATAACAAAACTGACTGTTGAATTAAAGTCCGGAACCGGTAGTTGTTTCCGGTTGATTTTACCACTGCCGGTTAAAGGCATCTTGTCAATCTCGATAATTTGGGCAGGTATCATGTGTGGCGGAAGCTTTTTCTGCAGAAATTCCTTAACCTGACTGATTTTTCCTTTCAGTTTTTTGTCAGAAACGATATAGCCCAACAGGATTTTATTTTCTGAATTGCCTTTTGTCACAATTACTGCTGCTTCATTAATATCAGGGTGTTCCAGAAGTTTAGCTTCAATGTCACCCGGTTCAATCCTCATCCCTCGTATTTTCACCTGGTTATCAATCCTTCCCAGAAAATCCAGTTCCCCCGAAGGATCCCATTTTGCCATATCCCCGGTTTTATAAGCTTTTGTTATAATTCCGTCGGGTAGTTCGAGGTTAATAAATTTCTGAGAAGTAAGTTCAGGCGCATTCCGGTAACCTCTGGCCAGGTTTACTCCTGTTATAACCAACTCGCCAGGGACTCCAACCGGTTGTACCTGTTCCTCCGCATTGATTACAAATAATTTGGTATTGTCAATGGGTTTGCCAATATATATTTTGCCTGTATTTTCAGTTACCGGGCATTCATACCATGAAACTGCTACTGTGGCTTCAGTCGGCCCGTATGTATTTATTAACTGAGGAGATTTTTTGTCTTGGTAAATTTTGTTATACCTGTTTACCAGGGTTGTTGGCAAAGCTTCTCCTATCAGGATTATCCACCTGATATTTTGAAGGCAATGTTCCTGTCCGGTTGCAGTCAGGTAATCGAGGAACAATGAGAAAACAGAAGGTACAAAAATCAGTAATGCCGGATCTGAAGTTTTAATCCGTTTGACAATTTCTTTGGGTTCTTTTTCGCCTTCAGGTTTTAATAGGTCAAGCTTCCCGCCGTTAAAAAACCACCAGAATAATTCCCAGACTGAAACGTCGAAGGTTGCAGGTGTTTTTTGTACCAGAACTTCACCTTTTTGAAGCGGATAGTTTTTTTGTATCCACCCTATTTTATTCATTACCGAACGGTGTTCAATCATTACACCTTTTGGTCTTCCGGTTGAACCTGAAGTATAAATTAGATAGGCCAGGTTCCGTGAATGTACACCTGTTGAAGGATTTGATGTTTTTTCAGAGATATTTGTTTTGAGGATGTCATCAAGGTTTATTATTCCTGAAAGCGATCCTGAATTTACCGCTGAGTTTTGTGTTGTAAGAATAAATTTAAGCCCTGCATCTTCACTCAGAATCCTGTTCCTTTCTTCGGGTGCGTGGGTGTCGATCGGTACATATGCACCACCGGCTTTTAAAGTTGCCAAAATGGCAATTATCATTTCCAGCGACCTGTCCAGGCTAATCCCGACTTTATCTTCAATCTCCAAACCATTATCAATAAGGAAGTGGGCAAGGCGGTTTGCATGGATGTTCAGCTCATTGTATGTTAATGTCTTATCGTAATAAATAAGTGCTGTATTATCAGGTGTCATTTTTACCTGATTTTCAAATTTCTGATGAAGGCATAATGAATCTTCATAGCATGCATCAGTTAAATTCCATTTTGTAAGTTTATCTTTATCGGATTGGGGCAGGATATTAAGGTTTGTTATTAAACTTTCAGGATTCTTCAGTACAGCTTCTGCAATAGAAATATATATTTCCCTCCAGTGTTCTATCGTTTCGCTTTTAAACAGAGATGATGCAAACTCAAATGTTCCGTTATAAATACCATTTTGTTCAAAAAACGATAAAAATAATTCAAGTTGTGAGCCTTTACGTTCAGTTTTTAAAGCTTGTGTTTTAAGCCCTTTAAGTTTTAATTCCATCGGATTTTCAAAAGTAAAACCGGTCTGAAATAAACCATTAATACCGGCTTCTTTTGCTACCTGAAGGTGTTGTTTAAATTCCAGCAGGGGCAATTCCTGATTGCGTAGCAGGAATATTAAATCCCTGCGAACCTGACGGATCAGTTCCAAAAAGCTGAAGTTACTACTTAAGGAAATTTTTATCGGAACAATGTTAATACAACAACCGATCACATCCTTTGTTTCCTTGTAACACCTGTTTGTTACCGGAATTCCGACTGTATATTCTTTTTTATCTGCTATCCTGCTGAGAAAAATACTGTAAACTCCTAACAGTACCACAAAAGGGCTAAGTCCGTTTTTATTTGCAAAATCATCGATCTTTGCTGACATTGACCCGGAAATTTCAAAGTTCATCCTTTCCCCTTCCAGGTTCAGATTCTTTGTCCTTTTATAATCAGTTGGCAATTCCAAAGGATTGATATCATTTTTCAGATAATTTTCCCAATTGCCCAAAATTCTTTCTTTATCTTTTGAATTTAACCAGGTATGGCATTTTTCAGAGTGTTCACTGAATTGAACCACATTTGACGGTAAATCAGCAATCCTGTTTTCTATGCCTGCATTGTAAAATTCAGCAAATTCGCGGGCAAACACTTCTTTCGACTTTTGATCAGCAACAACATGGTGGCTAATTATAGTCAAAACAGAAATATTATTTGAAAAAACAAAAAGTTTAATTCTGACTAACTGGTCTTCTGATAATATAAAGGGTTTGTGAATTTCCTCATATATTTCTTCTGATATGGGCAGGTGGTCATTAAATTCTTTTTCAGATGTTATTTTTTCAATATAAAAATCGTTGGTTTTATGTTTTTCAATAAACCAGGGTTGTGAGTTTTCTTTAATGATAACTGAACGAAAAATTTCATGCCTTGCCAAAACCTGTTTAAAGGCTTTATTCAGGCAATCGATATCGGGGATACCAATGATCTTAATTACAGCCAGTGTATTATAGGCCGTATTATCCTTAAAAATATTTTGCAGAATCCAGAATTGTTCCTGTGTTTTTGTCAATCTGAATTTATTCATTTGAAAAAGGATTTTTTGACAGAGATTTTATTTGGTAGTTAAAAATGGAAAACAAAAGTATGATATTTTAATAACTCTGTTCCTAAGTATTTTTGATCATTTTGTAAATGGTAAGCCAATCAGGCAATCCCAGAATATTTCTGTCGTCAATATATAAATCGGCATAAATTTTCCTGCTCAGCGAAGGATCGAATATTTCGTCGGGTGCATTATTATTCACAGCATAAAATTCCACTCCGTTTTTTTTGCAGAAATCAACAGCTTCATTTAATTCTTTCCCCGATCGGAATGTCCATAATATCAGTGTATGCCCCAATGCCTGCAACGATTTTAAAGTTTTAAATGCAAACGGGATTTCTTCCCCGATTTCAGGGTATTTATGTTCGACTATTGTTCCGTCAAAATCAACTGCAATAATCATAAGTTTTTATTTCTTCTTTTGGTTTAAACAGAATTAAAAATATCAAGTTCATTCTGTATTATTGAAACATATTGTTTTATGGTTTCTTTATTGTTGATTATTTCGTTGTGAGATCCTTCCAGTTCAGTCAGTTTCAATTTTTTTGCAGCTTTAAACCACGGTGTATAATGATTTTCTCCTTCATTAATACTTGCCCTGATAAACAGTAATTTACCATCGTAAATGGGCGGTTTGTAATTGCATGCCAGTTTTTCATAGGCATCAAGAATATAAAATTTCCTGAATTTAACCGGAACAGGTTCTTTTAAGGCCAGGTGGAGCTTACAATATGTTCTTTTTGCAGCAGAAGTAAATCGATGTTTGAATCCTTTTCGAAATGCAAAAACAGGAATTCTATCTGGAATAATGCTGTCGGAAACAACAAGTAGCGGAACTTTAAATCCTTTTTGTTCAAGTTGGTTAGCCATTTCATAAGCTATAATCCCCCCAAAGGAATGCCCTCCCAGTAAATAGGGCCCTTCGGGTTTATATTCCTGGAGTTGTTTGATATAATATGCTGCAAGGGTCTGAATATCCGGAAAATCTAATTTTTCACCTTCGGAGCCAATATGCAGGAATCCGAGGTAAGGCTGTTCTTTGTCGAGAAGTTTTGGCATAAAATTATTACAGTTATCGCCATGAACCATAATAAAAGGTTGCCTGTTTCCTTTTGTTTTTATTGGCGCAAAGTTCCTGATTTCTTTTTTCCCAGATTTGGTTTCTGTTGATTCTTCTGCTTGTGTTGAATGGTCATCCAAAATTAATTTCTCCATTCCGGCAATAGTTGGCCTAACAAAAAAACGGTATAAATCTATTTTTTTATTGAAGGTTTTTTCTACCTCTTCAACAAGTGGAATAGATAATAATGAATTTCCTCCAACATCAAAAAAACTGTCTTCAGTTCCAAATTCATTGGTTCCCAATTTTGCCAACCAGATTTGGAAAAGTTTTTTCTGAATTTCAGTTTGAGGTTGAATAGCTATATTAGGTATTAAGTTTTCCATCTTAAAATTAGTATGAAAGCTATAACAGGACTTAATGGCAGCTATTTATGCTTCTTTTACAATTTTAATGTTTTTCAGGAGTCCTGATTCGGTTTTTACAGAGTTTTTTATGAATTGTTCGTAAATCAGTTGTGTAGATAAAATTCCGGCAACAGCCATATTTTCTAGTTCTGATGCATTATTTTGAGATTTAATTTTATTGATTAGGTTTTTCACTCTTCCTGGATCGAAAATCAAAGAATCATTTACTGATTTTTCTGAAAGCATTTCTTCAATATATCCGGGAGCATTTTTATCGAAAAAGCTGCCTGCAATTGGCGCCCTGTAAGCTTGTTTCGACCTGTTGGTAATCGATTCGGGAATTATTCCTTTACTGACTTTTTTCAGCAGGAATTTTTCATCCAGGAAATTCAGTTTAAAATTATCGGGAAGCTGGGCACAATACTCAATTACACGGTAATCGAGGAAAGGGTAACGCCCTTCAACC
>JAFGGF010000075.1 GCA_016930735.1 Prolixibacteraceae bacterium | reverse complement strand
TCAACTTACTCAAAACTATATTCTTACCTCAATACAAATTTTGTATTAAACGAAAAACATTATCCAGTTTTAATCCTGATTGTGACCGGAATTATTATTCTTGTGGGTGTAATTGCCGGAGGTTATCCTGCATTAACTGTTTCAAGGCACAAACCGGTTGATATTATTAAAAAAGGCACATTTGGTTCAAAAGGGAAACTGACGTTCAGAAAGTCACTGATCCTGCTTCAGTTCACAATTTCAGTAATTCTGCTGGTTGGCACAATTGTCATTTTCAGGCAATTGAATTATATGAAAAATTCTAACCTCGGATTTGACAAGGAGGGTGTAGTAATGGTGAATTTTCCGGGAAACAGCAAAACAGTGATCGGGAAATATGATGTTCTGAAAGATGAAATTTTGAAAAATCCGAATGTTATCAGTGTGTCCGGCGTATATACTGTGCCGGGTATAAACAGCCAGATGAATATTTCAGTTACACCTGAAGGTGTATCTGATGAAGATGCAATTAATGTACAGGCTCTTCCTGCTGATTACGGATTTGCCAAATCAATGGGGCTGGAAGTAGTTAATGGCCGTGATTTCGCTGAAGAATTTTCAAGAGACAGGTATGAGAGTGTCCTGCTTAATCAGAGCGCTGTTGAAGCTCTTGGTTTGGATAATCCGGTTGGTACACGGTTGAAAATTCCGGGTGATGAATTTAAAAACGGTGTAACAGTGGTTGGTGTGGTGAAAGATTTTCATGTCCAGTCGTTTCACAATAAGATAAACCCGGTACTGATTTATATGAATCGCAATCAGTACATCTCTATGATAATCAGGATAAAACCGGAAAACTCTGAACAAACTCTTGCCGGAATAAAAACCACGTGGGAAAATGTTTTGCCAACAGTACAATTTTATTCCAGGTATCTCGAAGATGCCTATAACAATCTTTACAGTTCCGAAGAAAAAAGCGGGGAATTGTTGTCAGTTTTCACCCTTCTTGCATTATTTATTTCCTGCCTGGGATTGTTTGGTTTTTCATCGTATATCGTAAGCAAACGTAAAAAAGAAGTTGGGATCCGGAAAGTAATGGGCGCCAGGGTATCCGGAATTTCAGTTTTATTGTCGCGGCAATTTACCATTTGGGTGACGGCATCCGGAATTATAGCCAGCCCGATAGCCTTTATACTGGTAAATAAATGGTTGCAGAATTTTGCTTTTCATACAAGCTTTGAGTGGTGGATATTTGTAGTTGCAATAGGCTTTGAACTATTGGTGGCAATATTAACTGTTTCAATACAATCGTATAAAGCTGCTGCAAGAAATCCGGTTGAAGCATTAAGATATGAATAGTTGAGATCATAGGATTTTCATGTGGTCCGCTTAATAAATAATAAATTGTTTGATTATGTGGAATATTAAATTTGTTTTCAAAAGTTTAAAAAAGTCCTTTAGTATAACCTTTATCAACATACTGGGATTTTCTCTGGGGCTTTGTGTTATTTTTTTCCTGACCCGTTATTTGCTGAATGAATTCAGCTATAATTCATTTCATCAGGACAAAGAAAGAATTTACAGGGTAGCGGTGAAAAGTTATCAGGAAAATAATTTTACCGACGAAACTTTTGTTTATACATCTGAAGTAGGCAAATCGCTTATGGCTGATTTCCCTGATGTTGACCAATATGCAACAATCACTTATCCTAAAACTGATATTTTTTACTTTGACAACAGGCCGGTTAAAATTGAAGAATACCTGTATGCAAGTGAGGCATTTTTTGATTTTTTCACTTTTCATTTAAAAGAAGGGAATCCCCAAAATGTTTTGAAAGAACCATTTTCTTTGGTAGTTACCGAACAACTTTCGGAAAAACTTTTTGGCATCGTGGATCCCGTTGGGAAACAATTGGTTTTTAACGGCGATTTATATACTGTTACAGGTGTTGCAGAAAATCCACCGGCAAATTCCGACATCCGGTTTAACATGCTTGTTTCGTTAAGTACACGGCATCGTCAGAAAAATGTTTATATGGGTTGGATGGGAGGAAATCAGTATATCCATTTTATAAAACTGATTCCTGAAACGGATCTGGCATTGTTATACGAAAAAATGCCAGATCCGTTTATGTGGAAGTACATAAATAAGGATTACGATCCATACGGAATAAAGGATGAACTTTATCTGCAACCCATATCGGAAATACACCTGCAATACAATCCTGATTCTGCATCGCTAAGAAGAAGCATGCTTGTATTTTCAGTTATAGCAGTTTTGTTGCTGGCAGTTGTGATTATCAACTTTATAAATCTGTTTATTGCTGATTCAACCAAACGGCTGAAAACCATGGGGATAATAAAAATACATGGTGCTGATAAATCAAGGATGATCAGGTACTTGCTTACTGAAATCGCTGTTTTAATAATGGCCTCATTTTTATTGGCTTTTTCTTTAGTAAAAATATTCCACCCATATTTTGAACAACTGGCAGGCAAAACTATTCCTTCTTTTTCTGAAAACGGACTGATATATTCTCTGGTAATTATTGCTGCCATACTTGTTGTTTCCTTACTCGCGGCATTTTTCCCTGCGGTGTTGATTTCTTCAGTTCAACCAGCAAAAATTATAAAAAATGAAATGGCTTCCGGCAGGTCGGGTAAAACATTAAAAAACGGGTTG
>JAFGGF010000011.1 GCA_016930735.1 Prolixibacteraceae bacterium | reverse complement strand
ATTGTTGGTTTTCGGACCAGACTTGATTCCAGTTTAACCGAAGTAGCTGAAATATTTTACATTGATACAATTACCAGTATCGAGAATATTAAAAAAGCTTTGCTTAGCGACACCCTTACAGTTTCATATACCAATGGAACAAAAGGTAAGGTAAAAAATATGTTTGACTTTAAGGAAATCCTGAATCAACAATCAGACTCAAATAATTAAATCAGAGTTATGCCATACAGTTTCAAAAAATACCTTATTCTTTTTTTAATCCTGATTCCGGCGGTTGTTTCGGCTCAAAATAAATTCAGGATATCAGGAAAAGTTGTAAACAAAGCAAACGAGGAAAGCATCCCGTACGTGGCCTTACAATTAACAGAACTGGAAAGGTGGACGATTTCAAACGAAAACGGAGAATTTATTTTTGAAAATGTACCTGCTGGCAATTATACACTGGAAGCAACATGCCTTGCATTTGAAAAATTCGAAATGCAATTGGATTTAAAAGGGAATCAAACCGGGATAATTTTAAACATGGTGGAATTTTCACTTGGACTGGAAGAAATAACTGTGGTTGCAAAAGAAAACACAAGTTTAAGTTCTTCTTCAAAAATTGAGAATACAGCTATTGAGCACATCCAGCCTACAAATCTCTCTGATGTAATGCAACTGGTTCCTGGGCAGATCACTTTAAATCCTGATATGTCAAATTCCAACCAAATTACTATAAGAGACATTAATAAATATGCGGACCGGAATTCAATATCTCAACCTAATGATAACGATGCTTTAGGGACAGCAATTATAGTAGATGGGACTCCAATTGACAACGATGCAAATATGCAGACATTAAATACAGCTGGTGGCGGTACTGCCCAGGGATATTCCACCGCCGGCCAGGGAATTGACCTGCGTCAGATATCAACTGATAACATCGAGTCGGTTGAAGTAATAAGGGGAATCCCTTCTGTTGAATATGGTGACCTCACAACCGGTGCCGTGCTGGTAAAAACCAAAGCAGGCAAAACACCATTAAATGCAAAGGTTAAAGTTGACCCGTTAATCAAACAATTTGCTGTTTCAAAAGGGCTGCTGCTGCCAGGAGATAAAAACGGTGCTTTTAATATTGACCTGGATTATACACATTCATATGACGACCTGAGGAAGCCTTCCCGGAGTTTTAAAAGGGTAACCGCACAATCAGGTTATTCCAATACTTTGTTTAAGGATACCAAGCCATTAAGTATTAATTTCAAAGCCAACTTCTTCAGTACTTTTGATAATGAAAAAAATGACCCGGACCAGTTAAAAATTGAGATTTACAAAGAAAAAGAACAGGGTTTAGACCTTAAACTATTTGGTAAATGGTCGGTTCAGAAATCGTGGCTTAATAATATTTCCTATAACTTCTCGGGAAGTTTTAAAAAACAGGATTATTATGAATATAAGCTGACTGCAAATAACAGTGCTGCCCCTCTTCCAATTGCATTAGTGTCAGGAGAATCGGAAGGTGTTTTACTTCCTTCGCAATATTTTAGTGAATTAACCATCGATGGAAAACCATATAATTTTTTCGGGACTGTAAAAGCACAGACCAAATGGAACCTTGGCAAAATAAAAAATGACCTGCTTTACGGTGCAGACTGGAGGACCAGTGGCAATAACGGAGACGGGCGCATATATGATCAGACACGCCCCCCTTCAGGAGCACTTTCAACACGCCCACGTGCCTTTAAGGATATCCCTGCCAGTCATAAACTTGCCCTGTTTGTTGAGAATGAATTTATTGTCCCGATCGGAAAAACAGTACTTACAACCAGTGCCGGTATAAGATATAATAATTTATTACCTAAGGGATTATTATCAACAAAAGACAAGGGATATATAACCCTTGAGCCAAGGATTAATTCAGTTTATGAAATTCTGAAATATGATAAAAATAAACTTATTAGGAACCTGTCGCTTCGTTTTGGTTATGGGAAAACATCCAAAACACCTACCATGATTCACCTGTACCCCGATAAATCATATGAAGATGAATTAAGCTTCAATTATTATCCTGACCTTATTGTTATTACAACTCAGGTAATAGATGACACCAGCAATCCGGATTTAAAGCCCATGACCAACGACAAATGGGAAATCGGAGCTGACTTTAATATCAAAGGCGTAAAATTCATATTTACGGCTTTTAAAGAAAACATTAAAAACGGATTTAACTGGCTTCCTCAATACTATGGCATGGTTTACAGAAAATGGGATCAATTGGAAGGCGAAGGGAAAAATCCGTATTTTGAAGATGGCAATATTTTTTATACAGAAAATAATCAAACCTTAACAGTTCCTTTTAACAATTACCGTGATTTCCATTCATACAGAAGCCCTGAAAACAGTTATGCAGTAAATAAAAAAGGATTGGAATATGTAATTGATTTTGGGGAAATAAAATCGATAAGGACTGATTTCAGGATTGACGGAGCCTATTATTATATTAACAGGATTGGTAGTGTAAAACCATTTACAGAAAAAAAGAATATTTCTTACCTTGGCAGTAAATTCCCTTATTTAACCCTGTTTCCCGGCAATGATGGTGATACAGATGAAAGGCTGAATTCCAACTTCAAAACCATCACACATATCCCCGAATTAAAAATGGTTTTCACATTAAGTACCCAGTTAATATGGATTGATAAAGGCAGGAATTACTGGGAAGACGAAAATGGCAACCCCCTAGCCTATTCACTTGGCGAAAACAATAAGAAACTTTATGGTGATTTCGAGGGAGTTGATAAAATATTTATTGACCCTGTTGGTTTCTACGACATGGATATGAATTTCCATGAATGGCAGGATAATTATTCATTTGAAAATCCTTACGCTTTTATGGTGAAAGAAGTGGACAGCGATTATTTCGATTATGATACGTACCCGGTTTTATGGCAATTGAACCTGAAACTCACCAAGGAATTCGGGAACAAGGCAAAACTTTCGTTTTTTGCCAATAACATGTTTAACCACCGGCCATTACACAAAAACAAACGTACCGGTTATTATTCAAGAAGGAATCAGACAGCCTATTTTGGAGCAGAATTAAAATTCAGTTTATAATTATATTTTATGTTATACTTAATTTTTTTATTATGAAAAAAGCCTTAATTATCACTCTAACATTAATCCTTGCCTTGTTTGCTATCAATTGCAGCGAGGATGTAACCCCAAGTTATCTTTTAACATTAACCATTGCATTCCCTGATGGTTTTACAGCTGGTGACATGCCTGATGGTGTTACAGTTACCGCTGAAAATACTCAATCAGGAAGGCAGACATCCGGTACTGCTGATGCTACAGGTACTGTTGTATTTGAACTTGTTGAAGGAACATACAATTTTACAACAAGCTTCGATTTAACTGTTGAAAGTGATGAATATACCTTTAATGGTATTATGACGAACTATTCACATCTTATGGAATCTTCAGCAACACTTCAGCTGGTTCTTGCAGGGAATTCCGGAGATTTTATTTTTAAAGAAGTTTATTTTTCCGGTTCACAAACTCCGGAAGGTAAAAACTATTACGGTGACCAGTTTCATGAATTATATAATAACTCAGGTGATACATTATATCTTGATGGGCTTTGTTTGGGTGTTCTTTATCCAACGAGTACAAAACCAAGCGAATGGTCAAATGAAGATGGTTCGCTGATGGATGTACTGCCCTTAACATATCATGTCTGGACATTCCCTGGCAGCGGTACTGATCATCCGGTATTGCCTGGTGAAGGTGTAGTTATTGCTCAGGATGGTATCGATCACAAAACAGATGAAAACGGGAATCCTGATTCACCAGTTAATTTAGGGAATGCCGATTGGGAAACCTATGTTGAAGTAGCAGGGAAAGACCTTGACGCTCCCGGTGTGCCTAACCTAACCATGATGTATACAACATCGACTAGTATGGTCGACTGGTTACATTCAGTTTTCGGAGCAGCTGTTGTTATCTTCAGGCTTCCAACCGATTGGGAATCGTATGTAGCAAATCCGGATAATTTTATGACACGTCCGGGAAGTACTTCTTCGACAGAATTTTTTATGATTGATAAATCATATGTTGTTGATGCAATTGAAATTGTCAGGGTTGAAGAAGATAAACGCTATAAAAGGTTACCTGTTGAACTTGATGCAGGATACACATATCTTGAAGGTGGAACTTACTGTTCAAAATCGATCCGCAGGAAAGCAAAAATGATTGTTGACGGGCGTGTTATCTATAAAGACACCAACAATTCCACAGAAGACTTTTTACATGACGTGGATCCTACTCCGGGAGTTAATCCGACATCTGTTGAAAACTAAATATGAATAAACCTGCCCTTTAAGGGCAGGTTCTTAAATGTTTTGATTGAAATGAATAAAATAAAATTATCCTGTTTAATTATTACACTGATTTTACTTTCAGGTGCAGTCAGAGGCAGTAACTCCGATAGTATTGGGTTACATTCTTTCAATACATTTAAGATGTTAAGGATTAACAACTACTGGCTTGAAACAGGCAATATTGCAGGAATATCCTTTAATAAAGTTAACAGTGCAGGAATTGTTGAATCCGGATACAGTATCCTTGACGGAGAATTCCACCGAATGAGGGAAGCTACTGAAAAAAAGAATTTCTATCTCGAAACTGAAAGTTATCAGAAAATTAAAAATATCGATTTTTATGGCAGTTTCTCATATACTAACAGCGATGAAAAAGGAATTTTATGGAATGGTGTGTTTGATCCGTACAGAGGAAATCCTTACATTGTAGGAGACTCGGTTCCTGGAGCTACATACCATAAAGAAACGTACAGAATTCAGGGAGGTCTGGCAAAAAAGCTGAATAATAAATTAACCATAGGATTATT
>JAFGGF010000414.1 GCA_016930735.1 Prolixibacteraceae bacterium | reverse complement strand
TCTGCCGCGGGGTTAGCGAACAAAACACTAAAAAAGTCCTTGACGGAATCGGATTCCTCGCCAGCTCTGCTGCGAGGAGTTTCAATTGTCTTGCACCCTTCCTGCCCTTATATTGGTTCCTCCCAGGTCAACTCCGATTATATTTTTATTTGCAGCCATAAAAAATTGTAAAAAAGGATATTCATTAAAGGTACATATTTCGTAAAATAATCCTAAACAAGTGCAGAAAATATTAGATAGTTGAAAGTGATGAATTCAAAAAATGGTTTTTTTTGATTTGAACAAGTTTTTGACTGGTCAAAGAGTTGCCCAAATTCTTGCCAGCGAATAACCGGGTGCTTTAATACTGAGGTCAAGAAAATAGCCGAAAGGTGTTTGTGCTGTTTGAAATTCAGCATTCTGAAGCCTTTTTTCTGCTTCATCGAAAATGGCTTTTGAAAATTCAGGCGATGCTTTTGATTCACCCAGGTGTGCAAATGAATGCAGGATGACATGCTTGCAGTTGTTTTTTCTGCTGACCCACTTTAAATGGTTTACCAGTTTTTTTTCACGGCTTAAAACATCGTATTCCTCGTCACTTTCCTCAACCTGGATAAATGCCAGGATTGCATCTTTAAATGTGGCTCCTTCTGTTATTTCTGCTGTTTCTTCCAGATTTTTCTCTGAGGGAAAATAGCCAAACTCATCCACATACATTGCAAGTACTTTCATAATCGTCCTTTTTACTTGCATACAAAATAAAGGATTTTAATTAATTACTACTAATCAGTGTGTTTTAATATAGGAAATAGCATCAGCTTCGATGATTCTTTTTATTCCTTCAAGATATGGTGTGGGTTTAAAATTGAAATGTTTTTCAAATTTTGAACTGTTAAATATATAATCGCGGTCGTATTGATATAACATTTCAACAAATTCTTTCATCACAGGATTAAATAAGCCCATAATTTTAACTATTGTTTTGCCTGCCACCAAGGATTTTGGATCTTCATCAAGTTGAGCAGCAAATGCTTTTATCCATTCTTCCCCGGTAAGTGGTTCCGGTGCAGTTGGCAGGTGCCAGACCTGGTTCCATGCATCCTCACTGTTTCCCAGCATTGCTGTTGCCAGGGCCGCATCGGGAGTAAATGTAAAAGAGTGTTTAAATGAAAGAGAACAAAACCAGTTGGCTTTTTTACCTGCTTTCAGGTTTTTATATACTGCTTCAAGCAAAACGCTGTTTTGAATTTCAGGCCCGTAAAAATCGGCAGAACGGGCTATAATTGCTTTCAGGTTTCCTGCATTTATTTCATCTATTATCATTTGAGCAATCTGTGCCCGGACTTTGCCTTTTCTGCTTACCGGACCTACAGGTGAATCTTCAGTCATATTGCCCATCGAAACAGGATTAAGCATGTATATATTATCAAAGAAGACAAGTTTGGAATTATACACCTTACAGGCATCAATTACATTTGACATTACTACAGGCCATTGTGCCTCCCAGCTTTTAATGCTGTAAGGCAATCCGGCAACAAGGTAAACCACATCAGATCCTTTTACAGCCTTATTTACTTGTTCAGCAACTGTGAGATCAGCTTTTATTAATTCATCGCCTGGATTAATTTTTTGGGGATTCCGGCTAACCAGCCTGAAATCTTTAGAATATGCGGTGAGGCACAAAGCCAGTTCTTTGCCAATAGCACCTCCTGATCCTAAAATGGTTTGCATGGTTAAATAATTTTGTGTAAAAATTACTATATTTTTTCCTGTTAAACCAATATATGACAAAAAAATAGCAGTCTTTGTTTATTTTTATTCAGATATTCAGAAATTATTTTAAAAGATTCAGTAATGCCATTATCAAGAAGAAATTTTATTATTAAAGGAGCACTCGCTGCGTCAGGATTAACGCTTGCCAGGCAAGGATTTTCAAATTCATTTATCCAGATTGAAGGATCCGTTTCCGGACCGATTGTCATATCAACGTGGCAACACGGATTGCCTGCCAACGAAGCTGCATGGCAAGTCCTTTCGAATGGAGGGTATGCTCTGGATGCTGTAGAAAAAGGAGTGAGAGTTCCTGAAGGCGATCCGAAAGTCACAACAGTCGGGTATGGAAGTACTCCTGATGCCAGTGGCAAAGTAACACTCGATGCCTGTATCATGGATGAAAAGGGCAGGGCAGGTTCTGTATCTTACCTTCAGCATATAAAACATCCGGTTTCAGTGGCGAGGCTGGTAATGGAAAAAACGCCTCATGTTATGCTTAGTGGTAAAGGAGCTTTAAAATTTGCTCTGGCAAATGGTTTTAAAAAAGAAAATCTTTTAACACCTGAACGAAAGGCTGCCTGGAAAAAATGGAAAAAGGAACAGCGGGAATATAAGCCGGTTATTAATATTGAAAACCACGATACTATCGGAATGGTTGCACTGGATAGCCAGGGGCGGTTAAGTGGTGCATGCACCACCAGCGGGATTGGTTATAAAATGCCGGGAAGGGTAGGAGATTCACCCATAATCGGTGCCGGTTTGTTTGTTGATGGGGAAACAGGTGCTGCTACAGCTACCGGAAGCGGCGAACTGGTGATGAAAACCCTGGGGACTTTTCTGGTGGTTGAACTGATGCGAAATGGGATGTCACCAAGAGATGCATGTAAGGAAGCGGTTATCAGGATCACAAAAAAAATACCCGGCTATGAAAAACACCAGATTGGCTACATTGCTTTAAATAAAAAGGGTGAATACGGGGGATTTTGTATCCAGCCCGGATTTAATTATGCTGTTAAAACCAAAAATTTTACGGGTATGGTTGATGCCGAGGCATTTCTTAAACGGTTGTGATATTGAAAATATAAGAAAATCATCGACTTTTC
>JAFGGF010000413.1 GCA_016930735.1 Prolixibacteraceae bacterium | reverse complement strand
CTGGTGCAGGATGCCGAATTATTTTATAATATCGGGCTGAACCTTGCCAACTCAACAGAATGGCCGGAATGGAACGAGGGGTCGGAATTTAGAACCATCAGAGAGGAAACAATGAAAGGGAAATAATTGTCATTATTATTTAAACGACAATAATTAATTTTACCAATATTTTCGAAAAAACTGAAGTAACTTTTTATAAAAGAAAATTTGATCATGGCTGAATTTATTTATCAGAAACCGTTTCCGGTTTTAAAAGATGAGACAGAGTACAGGTTGGTGACAAAGGATTATGTTTCTGTAAAAGAGGTGGATGGAAGAAAGATACTGAAAATTGAACCGGAAGGGTTGGAGTTATTGGCGAGGGAAGCATTTACCGATGTTTCATTTTTCCTGAGGGCTTCTCACCTTAAAAAACTGGCTGAAATTCTGGATGATCCGGAAGCAACCGATAATGATAAATTTGTTGCCTACACTATGATTATGAACCAGGTGGTTTCAGCTGATGGTGAATTGCCAACCTGCCAGGATACCGGGACAGCTATTGTAATTGGGAAAAAAGGTGAGGATGTTTACACCGGTATTTCCGATGCCAAACACCTTTCAAAAGGTATTTTTGATACTTACAATCAAAAAAACCTGCGGTATTCACAGGTAGTGCCTTTTTCAATGTTCGATGAAAAAAATACAGGGACCAACCTGCCGGCTCAAATCGATATTTATGCTGAACCCGGAAATAGTTACGAGTTCCTGTTTATTACCAAAGGAGGTGGCTCAGGAAATAAAACCTACCTGTACCAGCAAACCAAATCACTTTTAACCGAAGAAAACCTGACCAAATTTGTTAAAGAAAAAATAAAAGATTTAGGTACTTCAGCATGCCCTCCATATCATCTGGCTTTGGTAATTGGCGGTACATCAGCTGAAGCCACTCTGTCAACTGTTAAAAAAGCTTCTGCAGGTTATCTCGACCATTTACCTGTAAATGGCAATGAAGGTGGCCAGGCATTTCGTGACCTGGAATGGGAAGAAAAAGTAACAAAAATCTGTCAGGAAGTCGGGATTGGGGCGCAGTTTGGTGGGAAATATTTTGTGCATGATGTCAGGGTGGTCCGTTTACCGAGGCACGCGGCTTCCTGCCCGGTTGGCCTTGGTGTAAGTTGCAGTGCCGACAGGAATATAAAAGCCAAAATTACGGAAGACGGGATTTTCCTGGAACAGCTCGAAAAGAACCCTGCCCGTTTCCTTCCGGCACAAGCTCCCGGAATGGAACCTCCCGTTGAAATTGACCTGGACCAACCTATGGAAAATATATTGAAGGAGTTGTCGAAATATCCTGTAAAAACAAGGTTGAACCTGAAAGGGACACTCATTGTAGCACGCGATATTGCACATGCAAAAATCAAACAAATGCTGGACGAAGGCAAACCCATGCCTGAGTATTTTAGAAATCATCCGGTTTATTATGCAGGCCCGGCTAAAACCCCAAAAGGTATGGCTTCGGGAAGTTTTGGGCCAACAACTGCGGGGCGTATGGATCCCTATGTTGAACTGTTCCAGAGTTTTGGTGGTTCATTGGTAATGCTTGCAAAAGGGAACAGATCCCAACAGGTTACCGATGCATGTAAAAAGCACGGAGGATTCTATTTAGGATCTATTGGTGGCCCGGCGGCAATTTTGGCTAAAAACAGCATTAAATCAGTTGAAGTGGTCGATTTCCCGGAACTGGGAATGGAAGCAGTTAGAAAAATAAAAGTTGAAAATTTCCCCGCCTTCATCATAGTGGATGACAAAGGCAACGATTTTTTTGCAGACCTTTAGGGTGCAGCGAACTCTGATTCGCAGGCAGCATTATTACGGCGGACAGGCCCGCCTTCATCATAGTGGATGACAAAGGCAACGATTTTTTTGCTGATCTTTAAATGCAGCGATTTCCAAGTTGCAGTTTTTTGATAAGAAAGATTCCATCCCTAAATAATGTATTCTCGAATTTAATCAAGAATTCCATTTATTAATTTTTCAACAACCTGAAGGAATTCGGTATAGGATTCGGGTGTTTTACGGTTTAAATAAATTAATAATGCCCCGTTAATAGCAAAATTCAATTGTGATTTTATCTGTTCTGCGTTTTCCCTTGTGTAGATATTATTTTTTATGCAATATTCCCAATCAGCTTTACTCATCCTGTCTAAAAATGAAGTTATTAAGTGGGCTATTTGTTTGGTACTGCTAACATCAGATAATCTTTCAAGATAAAAAAGTTCAAAATAATTCGGATATTCCAGGAAAAAATCCACATAGGCCTGTGATATAGATTTAATCCGTTCTTTCCCGAATGACAGTTCCTTTACTTTCCCAAGAATAAATATTTCTCCTTCTTCCTGAAAATCCTGTACACAGTAAAATACAAGTTCTTTTACATCCTTAAAATAATTATAAAGTGTGGCGTATGAGTATCCTGCTTCGTTGGCTATATTTCGAGTACTTACATTGCTTATGCCTTCACTTTTAATAATATTTTTGGTGGCTTCTATAAAATATCCTTTTATTCTTTCTTCCTGAATTTTTTTATTATTCATGTTTTCGATATTAATATTATTAATAGTGCAAATATAATTAACAGTGTTAATATGTTTGTCAATATTAATAATTTTTTTGAATAAAATATTTTACAGATAGCCTATTGTTAGAGATATGAAATAATTCTTAGGATTTCCGGGGTAGTAATAACGGGGTGCAACGCCATTAAAAGAAGGGGCATTTACTGCAAGCATGGATGCATAATGTACATCGAAAATATTATTGACCCCTGTTTTAACTTCGAACCAAAATTTATTCAATTTAAAATTATAAAAGATATCGATATTGGTTAGTCCATAGGGATCTGAATAAATTGAATTTGCATCGTTTACTGCCATTTTACCGGTATACCTGTGCGAAATATCCACAGACAGATTTTTTATCGGGCTTATTTCAGAAGTTAACAAAAAAGTGGTTTTTGCTGTCCCGGGCAGGTTATTGCCTGAATAATCAATTTCATTATCAACAAAATCAGAAAAATGGAAATTTGAAAAAGTGGTATTCCCTGAAATTTCCCAAGCAGGGAAAGCCCCGGGCCGGGTAAACAAATAACGAAATGCACCTTCAAATCCGGGATGGACAGATTGCCCTGCATTTAGCCCGACATAAGCATCTTCGCCGGTCCGCCTTGCCACCAGCAAATCAGTTACATAAATCCGGTACAAAGTCATTTCAAGTGAAAGCCTGTTGTTTAAATTTCCCCGCAATCCTGATTCTATATTCCATCCCTGTTCAGGTTTAATATCCGGATTAATACTTCCTTCGGGCAATAAAGTTTCCTGAAGGGTAGGTGGTGAAAAACCATGGCTAAAATTCCCGAACCACGACCAAAATTCGTTTAACCTGTAATTAAATCCAATCCGTTGAGAAAAAACCGGGTCGTAAGTATATTTTCCTGACTGATCGCCGTCTGATTTAAAATAATCGGAATAATTGTACCGGGTACTGTTAATGTTAAGCCCTGCAGAAACAATCAAACGGTCGTTCCGGTTAAACTCGGCCTGAATAAAAATATTTTCGTAACTGCGCTTTTCATGGTTGTCGGAAAGCAGTCCTTTATTATCGTTTGAAAATGTTTTCCAGTTATAGGATTCCCTGAATATTTCATAACCTGCCACAAAATTAAACTTCCATGAATTAAACATGAAGTTTTTTTGATAGCTTCCACGGCTTCCGGCAAAATGCGATAATTCCTCCAGCTTGTTAAAAGGCCTTTGTTCATCTGCATTTCTGAACTGTGCAAAAACTGAAAGATCAATATTGGATTGTTTTACTGTTTTAATCTTTATTGAGCCTCCAGCCTGCCCTGTGGAATAATCTTCATAACCCCTTGTATTCAGCCAGTTTTGGGCTGCTGACTGAGGTGAATTCAGAAAAGTCTGCCAGTCAAGCGAACTGGGGATGAATGCTTTCATTCTGGTAAGTTTCAGAAGGACAGTTCCTGATATATTCTTATCAGGAGCAATCTGAGAAAAAAGTATAAAGTTATTTCGTTTTGTATTATTATTTTCCCTGAATCCATCGCTTTGCAGGTTAGAGTATAATGCAAAAACATTCAGGTTTTTATTTGAAATACCTGTGGAAACAATATTTTTAAATGTATTAAAAGAAGCTGCTGTTGAATTAACTTTAATAAAATTGTCATTGACCTTCTTTGGATAAAAGAGGATAGCACCTCCAAGTGCAGCACCATATAAACTTGAAGCCGGCCCTTTTATAATTTCAACACGGCCAATCGATTCGTTTTCAATGTCTTCAAGAGTTGTTTCACCATCACCAGAAGTAAGAGGAATATTCCCGAAATAAGCTTTAATTTTATTTGTAGAATAGGGAGCCCTTGACCCGATCCCGCGAATGGTCAACCGGTTTGTATTAAAAGTTCCATGGTGCATAATGATTCCGGGGATCCGGTTTATTACTTCAACGGGAGTAAGAGCATCTCCGGTTTGTAATTGCTCCGAAGAAATATAATTTACAGGTGCAGGAATACTGGTCAGGTTATACGGGGTATAAAATGCCGATATGGTGACTTCTTCCAGTTTTTGTTTGTAGGCTACAGAATCCTGTTTCTGAATCGTATCCTGCTTTACAGAAAGAATATTTCCGTGTATGTTATTGCTGTAAACAATAAAAAAAGATATGATAAGGATGAATATGGTGCTGAATGTTTTTTTCATTGTTTCCCGGCTGCATCGAATTAAAACGATAAATTTTGTGAAAAGTTTAACTTTTCTGATTAATTATTAATTTTCAGTTCAGCTACCTCATGGATTGTGGTTTTATTAACCTCATTATCGTAGAAATCCAGGAAGTCTTTCACAACAAACTTGGCATAATCGCATGAAGCATTAAATAAAGCACATACAGCTACATGGTTTTCCCGGTCGATTGCAATTTCACTCCTGTACCCGTTTACATAACCTCCGTGATAAACAACCTGCCTTCCGTTAAAATCGAGGACACGCCAGCCCAAAGCATACCATGAATTTTCGGTTTCTTTCCAATTATCATAAAAACGCTTTTCATGGGTTGTTTTGATAACAGGTGTAAAAATGCTGTCAAGTGTTTCATTGCTGATTACCTCAGGATGGTTACCAAGTAAAAGCTGCAGCCAGTTCCCCATATCTGTAATAGATGCATTTACGCCACCGGAAGAAATAGAATTATAGTACTTTTTTGATATACGGGTTTTTCTGTAAATATTATTTGAAGAAACCAGCAAATGAGGTTGGGACTTATCCTGAGTTTGCTGAATGCCCTCATAGGAGCAGGATGCATCATCCATGCCGATTTTATTAAATAATTCGCTTTTCAGTACTTCGCTGTATTTTTTCCCGGTTGAAGATTCAATAACTTTTTCTATCAGCGAATAAGTTGCATTCTGATAGGCAAAACTTTCCCCTTCTTTACTAATCAGGTCAACCTGGTTTAATATGGCTGCAATCCTGTCGATATCCCAACCTTCCTCGATCAGGTTTGTATAGGCATGCCGTATCAATCCGGTAGTATGTGATAAAATATGCCTAACCGTTATTCTATCTGTCTGGTCTTTTGATTTTAATTTAAATCCGGGATAGAAATCTTGAATTTTATCGTTCCAGCTAAAATAACCATGTTCAACAAGAATTCCGGAAGTAACAGCAGCAAATCCCTTTGAAAGGCTGCCCAACCTGAAAACAGTGTGTTCATCAACCGGGTCATTTGTCCTTACCTGCCTGGTGCCGAATCCTTTTATAAAAACTACAGATGTATCTTTTACCACAACTACTGCTGAACCCGGACAACCGCAATTTTTTATACCATTGTAAAAAACAGGCTCATATTCCTGAAATTGAATTTTCAGTTTAAT
>JAFGGF010000412.1 GCA_016930735.1 Prolixibacteraceae bacterium | reverse complement strand
ATTCCCTGAATCAGGTCAACAGCTGAAATCACAGCAGCTTTTTCAATTCCATACTTTTCCTTGAAGGTTTTCATAGCAGGTTTGTAACCGGGTGACCACGGCCAGATAAAATTTGCCACATCCTTGCCTTCGGCTTTCCTTTTTTGATTTACCGGATGATTTTCGAGCAAATACTTTGAACGGATAATTAAATAATTCAACATATCAGCAGTTTTTTGGGCTTCTTCTGATATTGGATTGATTAATACATTCCTGAACGGAGTCCCAACAACATCATGGGGAGGGGTACATTTTAAGTCTTTCAATCCATCTTTAATTACCAGCAAATGACGGTAAGAAACCCCCGGATAAAAAGTAATCTTTTCATTTCCAAATGATTTATTGAGGTATTTTATCAGTTCGGCTGCTTCTTCTGAGGAGATATGCCCCGCAGAATGATTTTTTATTTTTTCATTTTCCACACAAATCAGATTGCAACGAAGCGCCAGGTCGTTTTTCTCAATTTCCACTCCCATACTTGCAGCTTCAAGAACTCCCCTTCCTTCAAAAACCTTTTCAACATCGTAACCCATCACTGAAAGGTTGGCAATTTCACTTCCAGGATGCATACTTTCAGGAACTGTTTTCAGCAGACCATTTTGCCCGTTTTTTGCCAGCCAGTCTATATTAGGTTTATATGCCATTTGCAATGGGGTTTTATTTCGGTATGCTGCAAGTGGTTCATCTGCCATCCCATCACCCAGAATTATAATGTATTTCATGTATTTCAAATTGTTTTCATTCCTTATTTTCAGAGGAACAATTAAAATGGTTTATTTTATTACATATTATGAACACAGATTATACGGATAGAACGGATTTTAACAGATTTATCGGTGATAGTCTGCAAATTAACTGTCATCTGTATTCAACAATTATTTACTCGCAACTTTAATTAAATCGGCAAAAACACCGGCTGCAGTTACAGAGGCACCTGCTCCGTAGCCTTTTATCAACATCGGAAATTCATTATATCGTTCAGTTGTGTACATCACTAAATTATTACTTCCTTCAAGGTCGTAAAATGGATGGCTACGATCAACTTCTTTCAGACCAGCTTCAGCTTTTCCTTCTTGAAAATGTGCTACAAACCTCCACTTTTTCCCCTGTTCTTCCAGTTTTTTCCTTTGCTTTTCAAAATCGGCATCAACTTCAGGAATTTTTTTGAAAAACTCGTCAACCGAACCTTCAAAATATTCATCAGGTATAAATTTGTTAACTTTAACATCATTCATTTCAAGTTTGTACCCCGATTCCCTGGCCAGGATCAATATTTTCCTGGCCACATCAACACCACTTAAATCGACACGGGGATCAGGTTCTGAATAACCTTCTTCCATCGCCATCCGGATGGTTTCACTCATTTTATTTTCAGCAGAAATCGTGTTGAAAATAAAATTTAAAGTCCCTGATAAAACGGCTTCAATTTTTAAAATCCGGTCGCCTGAATCAACCAGGTCGTTTAATGTGTTAATAATAGGTAAACCTGCTCCAACATTGGTTTCAAACAAAAATTTAATACCTTTTCGTTTTGCAGTATTTTTGAGTTTGAAATAATTTTCATATTCCGATGAAGCTGCTACTTTATTTGCTGTTACAACCGAAATATTGGATTCAAGTACCTGCTGATACATTCCGGCAACTTCATCTGAAGCTGTACAATCGACAAACACCGAATTGTACATATTCATATCAGTCATTTCTTTCAGAAATCCATCAAGGCTGGAATCCTGGTTCGAATCTTCCATTTTCTCCCTGTAATGCAAAATATCGATGCCATCGCGGTAGAAATACATTTTTTTTGTATTTGCCACTCCGGTAAGTTTAATTCTGAGATGTTTTTCCTTCAGGAGTTTTTCCTGTTGCTGTTTAAGTTGGCTAAGCAAATGGCTACCAACAGTCCCAATCCCCATCAGGAAAACATTCAATTCAATATTTTCAGACAGGAAGAAGGATTCATGTACCACATTCAGAGTTTTTCTAAGGTCAGTATTTTTAACAACCCAGGAAATATTCAATTCCGAAGCACCCTGTGCAATAGCCACTACATTAATACCATTGCGTCCGATTGTATTAAAAAGTTTACCGGCAATACCGGTTGTGTGTTTCATATTTTCACCTACAATTGCAACGATCGATAATTTTGATTCAATAACAATCGGATTGATCTGATTCTTAATAATTTCCCTTTCAAATTCATTATTGATTGCTATTTCAGCACGCTCAGCCGATTGCTCTTCTATTGCAATACTTATAGAATTTTCAGATGAAGCCTGTGAAATAAGGATTACATTGATTTCTTCTTTTGCCAACGCAGTAAATAACCGCATTGAAATCCCTGTAACCCCTACCATTCCGATTCCCTGAACTGTAATCAGGGCTATTCCTGAAATTGATGAAATTCCTTTTATAGGCAGTTCAACTCCATTGGCATTCTTTTGGGCGATCAACGTTCCCCTTCCTTCGGGATTCAAAGTATTTTTAATCTGAATCGGGATATTTTTCTGATAGACCGGTAAAATTGTAGGGGGGTAAATCACTTTTGCCCCAAAGTGTGAAAGTTCCATTGCTTCGGCATAACTCAGTGATTCAATTGTATAAGCTTTGCTGATAACCCGGGGATCAGCAGTCATAAAACCATCCACGTCGGTCCAGATATCCAACGAACTGGCCTTAATGGCTGCGGCATAAATTGCTGCTGTGTAATCCGATCCGCCTCTTCCAAGTGTGGTATATTCTCCCGAATCGTTTCCGGCAATAAAGCCCGGTGTAACAGCAATTCCCTTAAAATCGGAAAATTCACTTTTAATAAGGCGGTTGGTAACCTTAAAATTAACATTTGCTTTTCCAAAGTTGCTGTCAGTACGGATATAATCAGCTGAATTTTTCCAAACAGCACCAGGAATATATTTGGCAATAATGTGTGACGACATCCTTTCACCAAGCCCGACAATCCTGTCAATGGTTTTGGGAGTTAATTCTCCTACAAGAGTAACACCCGTAAGAATTTTCTCCATTTCTTTCAGAAGTTTATCCACCCTGTCGAGGACATCATCACTCTGCTCGTCAAACAATTCTTCAATAATCCTGTAATGCCTGTTTTTAACCTCTGTGAGCTCAGAATGAAAGTACCCCGTTCCAATGGAAGCCATGCGGGCAGCATTCAGAATTTTATCGGTTACGCCACCCAGTGCCGAAACCACAACTATTGCACTTTCATTCTGCTGTAAAACAATCTCTTTAACTCTCCTGATGTTTTCAGCTGAACCTACTGAGGTCCCTCCAAACTTAATTACCTTCATCGAATAAAAATTAAAATACAAATATGAACAAAAAAAAACCGGATAAACGACAGTGCCATTTATCCAGTTACACTATCATTGTTGAGTTATTTTATTCTGTTGTTGTTCCCGTAATCGTTTCCAGGATTTTTGTTTCCAGTTCAAGGGATAATTCAGGGTTGTCCTGTAACAGGTTTTTCACTGCTTCTCTGCCCTGCCCTAGTTTTGCATCTCCATAACTGAACCAGGAACCGCTTTTCTTAATAATATTATACTGGACACCCATGTCAATAATTTCCCCTCTTTTGGAAATTCCTTCGCCATACATAATGTCGAATTCGGCTTTCCGGAAAGGTGGGGCAACCTTATTTTTTACAACTTTAACACGGATATTGTTACCCTGAACTTCCTCACCATCCTTAATTTGCCCTATTCTTCTGATATCAAGCCTGACTGATGCATAAAATTTCAATGCATTTCCACCGGTTGTTGTTTCAGGATTGCCAAACATCACTCCAATCTTTTCGCGAAGCTGGTTGATAAAAACACAACAGGTTTTTGTTTTACTGATGTTTCCTGTAAGCTTCCGTAATGCCTGTGACATTAAACGGGCCTGTAATCCCATTTTCGAATCACCCATTTCACCTTCCAGCTCAGCTCGCGGGGTTAATGCTGCAACCGAGTCGATTACAATAATATCGATTGCTCCCGACCTGACAAGGCTGTCAACTATTTCGAGTGCCTGTTCGCCATTATCAGGTTGGGAAATCAGTAAATCGGTAATATTAACTCCCAGTTTCTGAGCATAATACGGATCAAAAGCATGCTCAGCATCAACAATAGCTGCAATACCTCCATGCTTTTGCGATTCGGCAATGGCATGGATAGCCAGGGTTGTTTTCCCAGACGATTCAGGCCCGAAAATTTCAATAATTCTTCCTTTTGGATAACCACCTACTCCCAACGCTATATCCAGTCCGATTGAACCTGAGGGAATAGCGGCAATATTTTCGCCCGGTTGATCACCCAAACGCATAATTGAACCTTTACCATAGCTCTTTTCTATTTTGTCCATGGTAAGTTGTAATGCTTTTAATTTCTCTTTGTTTACCTGTGCCTGGTCTGACATATTTTATGTTTTATTGTAAGTTTAACGATTCTTTTATCTGTCCGGTATGCTCTTTTGTATCTACTTTTTCAAAAATTTCTTCAATTATGCCTGCTTCATTAATAATGAATGTTTTCCTAAGGACTCCCATGTAGGATTTTCCATACATCTTTTTCTCGCCCCAGGCTCCGTAAGCCTGCAGGATTTCTTTTTCAGTATTGGCTATCAGGTTAAACTTAAATCCGAATTTTTCGGCAAATTTTTTATGAGATTGAACACTGTCAGGGCTAACACCAACAACTTCGTAACCCTGACTTAGCCAGTAATTATAATTATCGCTCAGGTTGCATGATTCTGCCGTACATCCAGGAGTATTATCCTTTGGGTAAAAATATAATATTAATTTCTTTCCTTTATAAGTGTCTGATGATATTACTTCCCCGTTTTGGTTCATGCCCTTAAATTCCGGGGCTTTATCTCCTTTCTTTAAACTCATAATCTTCTTATCTTAACTTTACAAATATACGTTATATAAACTTAAATCCGGTGTAATCTGCCTTCCTGATTTTTAAAAAATGATTCTTCAGTGTTTCCTTCAGGCTTTGTACATTTTTTGTAATTTTACGAAGCAAACTTCCACTAAAATAAAAGTATGATTGCAAAATCAAAAATATTTATTCAGTTATTCCTTCTATTTTATTTGTTTGCGACAGATGCATCAGCATCATATTTACCGGTTGTACAGGATACATTAAAAGCTGAAGCAATCAGTTTATTTGAATCAGGTGAATTTAAAAAAGCCACGCCTCTTTTTAAAGAATTAATTGATAAAGATCCTGATAATGATATGCTGAATTATTATTACGGGGCATGCCTTGCAGAACAGGACATTTTTACTGATGAAACAAACCAATATCTTCTAAAAGCAGTTTCAGGAAATACCCCGGATAAAATTTTTTACTACGTTGGAAAATATTTTCACAGCAAGGAATTATGGAATTCTGCAATAAAATATTACAACCGCTTTAGTAATTATGCGACAGAAGAAGAGAAACAAAAAGTAGGCATTGATAAACTTATCGAATATTGTTACAACAAAGTCAAACCTGATTCTAAAATTCCGGATACACTATCGATTACCGATTCTCAAACCCCTGATGAATTAACAGAAAGCCAGACCGATAGTACTGAAGCTGAAATTATTTCAGTTCCTTTAACAGAGAAACCCGAATCAAATAATGAAAGTTTTATTCCAATTCATTTCAGGATAAATACAACCATTGAATACCTGAAACCCGGCCAGTTCAAAAATCAGGAAGCATATGCATATTTTACAATGGGAAAAGAAACCGAAGACAGGATTTCAAAAGTAATTTCTGAATCGGACTCATTGAGAAAACAGTACAGCAGGTCTTCTGCTAACCGGGAACAAATTTCAGACAGAATATTAAAACTTGAGCAGGAATCGTATGAATTAAACGATGAAGCAACCGTTTTTTTTGATAAAGCACGTGAACTTGAAAATTCATATTGGGTAAATGCAGGAGAAAATGAAATCAACAGGTTCATGGAGGAGACAAGGGAAATAAACCAATTGGCTGAAAAAAAATCAGAAATTAAGGAAGAACCTTTACCATTTAAAGAAATTAATCCGGAATTACTGGTTCAGGACAATCCTGTTGAAAAAACAAAACCTGTAGAACAGGATGAAAATGAAATCACCTTCCGCATCCAGATTGGAGCATTCAGCCGAAACCTGCCTGATTACATCGACCGACTTTATAAAAAACTCTCACTGATAAGGAAAATTGACAATTATACCGATGACCGGGGTGTAACTGTTTATACTACGGGAAATTTAACTAACTTTGAAGATGCAGTAAAAATGCAGTCACAGGTCAGGCAGGAAGGTGTAAAAGATGCTTTTGTGGTTGCGTACAAAAACGGAGAGCGGATAACTTTAAGTGAAGCAAAAAAGATACTGAATATAAAATGACATCAAAAGAGGTAAAAAAGAATCCGTTTAAATCGACGGAAAATAAAAAAGGGGGAGAGCAGTTTTTAATCCTGCACAACGATGACATTCATTCGTTTGACTATGTGATTGATGCATTGATTGATGTTTGTAAACATGATTTTGTCCAGGCTACACAATGTACCATTATCACACATTACAAAGGTAGCTGTGATGTAAGAAAAGGTAACTTTGATAATCTGAAACCTTTAAAAGATGCATTGACAAACCTTGAATTAAAGGCTACAATCAATTAATTATATGAACCTTTTTGTAATAATATTATTGATTTTCCTCGGGTTGTTGCTTTTAATGATCGAATTTGCAATAATACCAGGTATAACCATCGCCGGAATCGGTGGCTTTGTGCTTTTAGGGCTTAGTGTTTACATAGCATTTATTAAATACGGAACCCTTGCCGGATTTATTACATTGGCATTTGTACTGATCGCCTCCCCTCTTCTGATTTATTATTTTTTTAAATCAAGGGCAGGCAAAAAAATGATACTTCAGTCAAAGATTGAGGGAAAAGTGGAAACTTTTATAAAGGAAAATATAAAAGTAGGTGATTCCGGAAAAACCATCGGCAGGCTTGCTCCGATGGGTAAAGTTAAAATCAACGGTGAAACTGTTGAAGCTAAATCAGACGGTTCATATATTGATCCTAATACAGAAATTACAGTACTTAAAGTACTTTCGAACAGTGTAATTGTAGAACAAAAAATAAAGAATCATGATTGAATCAATTGGCGCATGGGGAATGATTATCGGGATCATTGTCCTGTTATTTATTATTTTATATTTTGTCCCGATTGGTCTTTGGTTTTCAGCCCTTGTTTCCGGTGTTCGTATTTCATTGCTTCAGCTTTTTCTGATGCGGTTCAGAAAAGTCCCTCCGGGAGTTATTGTACGTGCTATGATTGAAGGGACCAAAGCCGGGGTACCTCTTAACCGCGATGAACTGGAAGCACACTACCTGGCCGGTGGGCATGTTGCCAATGTTGTACATGCATTGGTATCTGCATCGAAAGCAAACATAGAATTACCTTTTAAAATGGCAACTGCAATCGACCTGGCAGGCCGCGATGTTTTTGAAGCTGTACAGATGTCGGTAAATCCGAAAGTTATTAATACACCTCCTGTTACAGCTGTAGCAAAAGACGGTATTCAGCTGATTGCAAAAGCAAGGGTTACTGTCCGTGCAAATATAAAACAACTGGTTGGTGGTGCCGGCGAAGAAACTGTGCTTGCCCGTGTTGGCGAAGGCATTGTATCCTCCATAGGTTCTTCACATTCCCATAAAACGGTTTTGGAGAATCCTGATTCAATTTCAAGAGT
>JAFGGF010000411.1 GCA_016930735.1 Prolixibacteraceae bacterium | reverse complement strand
ATTACTTTTTTGGCAGCCAGCAAGGTATTTTGTAACAATGAAACTCTGGTCATTGGTCCCACTCCTCCCGGAACAGGTGTTACATAAGAACATTTCGGGGCAACTTCGTCAAATAAAACATCTCCTTTTAATTTGAAGCCCGATTTTGTCTGATCTGATTTTACCCGGGTTGTTCCAACATCGATTACAACAGCACCTTCTTTAACCATATCACCTTTTATAAATCCTGGGCTTCCGATTGCTGCAATTAAAATATCGGCATTCAAACAAACATTTTTTATATTTTTAGTACGGCTGTGGGCAACTGTAACAGTTGCATTAATCGCTTTCTGAGACATCAAAATACTTAAAGGCCTCCCAACAATATTGCTTCTCCCCACAATTACACAATTTTTACCATTCGTTTCAATTCTGTACCTTTTAATTAGCTCAACAATTCCGTAAGGCGTAGCTGAAACAAAGGAGGGCAATCCAATTACGGTACGTCCAACATTTACAGGATGGAATCCGTCCACATCCTTTTCCGGATTGATTGCTTCAATAACTTTCTGTTCCGAAATATGTTCCGGCAATGGAAGTTGTACGATAAAACCATCCAGTGATTCATCGTTATTCAATTCATGAACTTTATTTAAAAGAGTTTCTTCGGTTACATCTTCTTCAAAACGCACCAGGGTTGATTTAAATCCAACGGCTTCACAATCTTTAATTTTATAGGCAACATAGGTTTCACTTCCACCATCATGCCCAACCAGCACAGCAGCTAAGTGGGGAGCCCGTTTCCCGCTTTTTACAATATTTTTTACTTCTTCAGCAATTTCACTTTTTATTTCTTCTGAGATTTTTTTACCGTCGATTAAAATCATTTGTTATGATTATTTAGTTATTAATACCTTTTCCCGCGTGTCATGTTTCCCATTGCCCGTTGAAGGTTTTTCCCCTGAGCAACCATTTTCATCATTTTACGGGTTTCAGTGAATTGTTTCAGCAGGCGGTTTACCTCCTGAATTGAAGTTCCCGATCCATCGGCCAGGCGTTTCCTGCGGCTTCCGTTTAAAATTGAAGGATCTTCCCTTTCAGCAGGAGTCATTGAATAAATTATTGCTTCTATGTGTTTGAATGAATCATCATCCATGTCAACATTTTTTAGTGCTTTCCCCATTCCGGGAATCATGGATGCCACATCTTTCAGGTTTCCCATTTTTTTGATCTGGTTGATCTGTTTCAGGAAATCATTAAAATTGAACTGGTTTTTTGCCAGTTTTTTCTGAAGGGCTTTGGCTTCCTCTTCATCAAATTGCTCCTGGGCTTTTTCAACCAGCGAAACAATATCACCCATCCCAAGTATCCTGTCAGCCATACGGTCGGGGTGGAAAACATCCAGGGCATCGATTTTTTCACCGGTCCCGACAAATTTAATGGGTTTGTTAACTACCGACCTGATTGACAAAGCTGCCCCGCCCCGTGTATCACCATCAAGTTTGGTAAGGATCACTCCGTCAAAATCAAGTGTCTCATTAAATTCTTTGGCAGTATTAACCGCATCCTGACCGGTCATGGCATCAACCACAAAAAGGATTTCTTCCGGATCGATGGCTTTTTTAATGGATGAAATTTCTTTCATCATTAATTCATCAATAGCAAGGCGCCCGGCAGTATCAACAATTACGAGGTCCAAACCGTTCTTTTTGGCATGTTTGATCGCATTTTCAGCAATAGCAACCGGATTTTTATTTTCTTCCTCACTGTAAACCGGAACCCCGATTTGCTCACCCAAAACTTTTAACTGTTCAATAGCAGCCGGCCGGTATACATCACCGGCAACCAGCAACGGATGCCTTCCCTTTTTGGTTTTAAGCATGTTGGCCAGCTTGGCTGAAAAAGTAGTTTTACCTGAACCTTGCAGCCCCGACATCAAAATTACGGAAGGATGGCCACTGATATTTATATCGGTAAAAGTACCCCCCATTAAAGCAGCCAGTTCATCATGGACAATTTTAACCATCATCTGCCCGGGCTTGACAGCTGTAAGCACCTGTTGACCAAGTGCTTTATCTTTTACACTATCGGTAAAGTTTTTGGCTGTTTTAAAATTAACATCGGCATCGAGTAATGCCCTGCGTATATCTTTTAATGTTTCAGCAACATTTATCTCAGTAATCCTACCCTGCCCTTTCAGCAGTTTAAACGATTTCTCCAGCCTTTCACTTAAATTTTCAAACATGCTTCTTATACTTTTTAAAAGATGGTGCAAAAATACAAAAATTGTGGAAGCCTCAACCGATAAGTTTTTTAAAGTTCACTTGTTTTCTTTTTTAAAATACAAATAATTATTTCTCGAGAGTTTTATAAATCAACACATTTTAAATAGAAATCTTTAATGTCAAATAAAAATTAATATTTTTTTTTACATAAATAAATTGCTTATCCGTTATCATACCAGTAATTATTAGCAACAGCCACAGTTAATCTTTCGAATAGCCTGTCGCCAAAGTACCTCCGGTT
>JAFGGF010000410.1 GCA_016930735.1 Prolixibacteraceae bacterium | reverse complement strand
CACACTTTCTTCTTCATCGCAGGAAGTAATAACCGGGATTGGCAGCAGCTACACCGGCAACGGCTCAGGAAACGGGCACAACTTAACATATGCGCTTGAACTTACTTCAAACGACGATTACGACGAACTTGTACAGGGGAACACCTCAATAACCGTAACTTACACTTTGACCGACGATAATTAAAAGGTAGTGTTAATATAAAATCTCATAAGGCTTGCTTCGGCAGGCCTTTTTTATGTTATTTTTTTTGCAATTTAAAATCTGTTTTTAATTTTGATAAATATAAACTTTAAACAGAATTATTGTGAAACGTTTATTACAACTTTTAATTATTGCTTTACTTACAATTTCATTTTCCTCTGTAAATGCAGGCAATTACAAAATTGACGACAATGCATTGGATCAGATGTTTGCCGGGGCAAATACCATTTCTTTTGCTGAAATGGGAGCTGCAGACCTTCCGGGTGTAGCTGATTTAACTTCTTCGGCAACATCATACAATAAAGATCCGTTAATTGCTATTTTGTTGGATTTTTTTATGGGGCCACTGGGGATTCACAGGTTTTACCTGGGAACAGAACCCCTTACCGGAATTGCTTACATTTTAACCTGTGGTGGTATTTTTGGTTTGGTACCGTTGGTTGACCTGATTGTTTTAGCTGTCAACTACGATGATATCAGCCCATATGTTGATAATCCAAGGTTTTTTATGTGGTAAAAATTGTACGTAAAAGTAAAGCTGCTAAAAAACTACATTTAGTTTTTAGCAGCTTTTTTGTTATGAAAATATTAATTAAACTATTGAACTTATTTATATTTTTCTTTCCCGGGTTTCTTTTTGCCCAGGGAGGGAATAAATATATCACTGTTCATCTGAAAAACGAAACTTATCAAAAGGGAAATCTTTTAACTGCTGAAACCGATTATTTTTTTGATTCTGAAACCGGAATATTGGTTGTTTCAGGAACATTGCCCGAAAACCATATAAAAATTTCGAACCGGTTTGGTGAGATTAAAATTTATTATCCTGAAGACAATAAAGTTGCAATCAAACAAAACCGGTTTTACAGCAGTGAAAACGAGCTGATTTATTATTTTTTTACAAACAATTATTACGACCTTGGCCTTTCAGATGAAGGCTTCACAGTTTCTGATACCCGGATGGATGGAAATTATCAGGTAACAACATGGACCGCACCTATATCACTGAATTTAATATCAAAGGTTGAACTTGTTTTTGAAAATGGCCTGCCCGTTTATGCTGCATATTTTAATATGAATGGAAATATCATCCGCAAAATATATTATTACAATTATGAGATATTCAGTAGTTTTACCATGCCGATGAAAGTGACTCAAATATCTTATATTTCAGAAAATGATTCAGTGGTACAACGGAACACCTGGTCGTTGATGAAAGAATTAAATACCCCGGGTTCAGGTTATTTTAATTTTAAAATTCCGGAAGATGCAATTGTGGTTCAATAAAATAATTATCACTGTATTTTTGGCCTGCATTGGGTTGAATGTTTTTTCTCAGGAAGACCTGTTGTCTGATATTCAGATTATCAAACAAAACAGGATTGAAAAAAGTATTGAGCAGAAAAATACCAGGCCGTTCATTTATTCTGAAGACACCCCTGCATTAAAAAAATACAACCCGGTAAATCTGATTTTTGGAGGGCTGTTGTTTTTTTATCAAAATGCTCTTTCACAGCAATTTTCGGCAAATTGCCTTTACAATCCTTCCTGCTCCGAATTCAGCAAACAATCAATCAAAGAATATGGGTTGTTAAAAGGAATATTCCTTTCGGCCGACCGTGTGATGCGATGCAACCGTATTGCCGCTACCGGAATCCACCCCTTAAGGATTGAAAACAACAAAGTACAGGATCCGGTTTTGTTTTACAGGATAAAAGAATGAGATTTTTTGTTTCCATATTGATTATCCTGTTTTCTTTAAATGTTGCAGCTCAATATTCTATCAGCCAGGAATTAAGGTTTATCAATCATATGGTTAACCAGGAAGAGTACGATGATGTTATTTATTATATCGAAAATCATTTTAATAAGGATTACCCCCTTTCTGTGCGTGATTCATTGAATTTTTTTAAAGGCTGGAGCCAGTATGCAATTAAAAAGCTGGAATATTCGGCATCATCGCTTTTGCAGGTTTCATCAAATTCAGTTTTTTTTAATAAAAGCAGGTTTTTTGCTGCCTATAATTTTTCTCATCTGGGGAGACCAAATATATCAGGATACATTTTAAACAATCTTAAAACTGAAGGCAGGTTTAATAACCTGAAAAACTTTCAACTTGCCGGAAACGCTTTACTTTCAAGAAGTTTAAATGACTTTGAAACCAGTTTTCAAAATATCGGGACAACAAACGATTTTTCCTTCAGTATTGAAAAAGAAAAACTAAATGAATATGCCCTGGAAATCAAGGATCATCGCGATAAGTCAATGTTGGTTGGAGGTTTAATGTCTGCAATTATTCCCGGTTCAGGTAAAATTTATGCCGGTAAAACCGGTGAAGGAATTGCTTCGTTTTTAATTATTGCTGCTTCTGGTGCAACTGCTTTGGAAAATTACAATAAGCTGGGAATAAAAAATGCAAAAACTATTCTGTTTGGGTCGTTGTTTGCAGTGCTTTATATCGGGAATATTTATGGGACAGTATTTACAGTAAAACTTGTAAATGAGGAATTTAACCATGAAATGGATCATAAAATATTATTTAATATGCACATTCCTCTCCGGAATATTTTTAACTAAAGGATTTTCGGAAGACAAAATATTTAAAAGAGCCGACAGCCTGATGCTTGCCGGGCAATTCCGCGATGCCCGGATTGAACTTGAAAAGGTCATATTTTTTCACAACAATCAACAAATAACTACTGAGGCTTTAATCAGAAAATCAGATTGTTATAAAAACGAGCAGGACTTTAAAAAAACATATGAAACTCTCAACCGTATTTTTCTTCAAAACCTGCCTGATAGTTTGTTGTTCGAAGTCAGGTATGAAAAAGCCCTTGCATATTTTTTAAACGAAGAACCCGGAAGGGCAATATTCGAATTACAATCGTTACAAAAATTTCTTTCAGATGAAAAAAAAGCACTCTGGATCACGTTCCTGTCGGCCATAAGCTATTGTGACCTGAAAGACTGGGAAGAAGCAAAAAAAGAATCATTGGAGTTTTTAAAACTCAATGTTTCCGATCCGGTTGAAAAAGATTCTTTTCAAATGCAGATTGATGAATTATTTTCTGAAAAGAATATTCCCAAAACTCTTTCAAGGCAAACGGCTAAAAACATCTCTATGTTTATTCCCGGGGGAGGCCAGTTTTATTCCGGAAAAATAGTTGAGGGGCTTTTCAGTTTTGGCTTGCACGGAGCATTGTTTTATTTCGGGGTTTCTCAATTCCTCGATAAATTTTATTTTACGGGATATACAGCTGGTTTTGGGTTGCTTCAAAGGCTGTATACCGGCAACCTTCAAAGGGTGCAGGACCTTGTTGACCAGGTAAATAAAACAAGGCACGACGATTTTTTTAATGAATACTTTACTATTTTAACAGCTATTGCTGAATAAATAATACAACTATGAGGATATATTTTGCAGGCTCAATTCGTGGAGGAAGGGAAGATGTTGAACTCTACAATCAAATTATAAATTACCTGAAAAATTTTGGTGAAGTTTTAACTGAACATATCGGCGACAAAACTCTTTCAGCGCTTGGTGATGATGGCCCTACCGACCAATTTATACACGACAGGGATATGGAATGGCTGCTTTCGTCTGATGTTGTTGTTGCCGAAGTCACTACCGTTTCGCTTGGTGTAGGTTATGAAATTGGCAGGGCGGTTGAAAATAATATTCCGGTTTTATGTTTGTATCGGCCTCAGGAAGGGAAAAAGCTATCTGCAATGATCTCCGGAAATGAAAAAATTAAAATTATTCATTACTCTTCATTGGATCAGGTTAAGTCAGGGATAAAAGAATATTTAAGGCTTAGTCATCATTGACCCTGATAATATATACTCCTGATTCAGGATCACGGCCGATAAACTCATTTTGAACTTTTTTGGCTTCTTCAAATGTTTTAAATCCTCCAATAGCTACTGTATAAAAAGTTCCCTGTTTCCCCAGATGAATAGGTGTATATCCTAAATCAGAAATCTGTGAGAAATATTTATCGGCATTTTCCTGCTCGCTGAAGTTTCCACCTATCAGGTAGTAATTGATTTCTGCTGTCGTAACTATGTCTTCAGGAACAGCTGCAACGGGCTCCGGCTTGATTCCTGAAACTGCTGATGAATCAATTACAATACTATCAGTTTGAGCCGTATCAATTTCAGTTAATTGTTCCCGGATATTTGTGTTTTTTATTTCCGGTTCGTTTGTCCGGGGTGGTACAATTTCGTTTTTATTATAAATATTCAGGTAAATAAAAACAGCAAGTGCAGCAACAGGTATCAGCAAAAACAGCAGCCAGGCTTTGTTTTTTTTCTTTTCTTCATACAACGGTTTTTCAGAAAGAGGATCTTCTAAGGGTTTTTCTCTGATTTGAACCATATTCAGTCCATACGAGTCAAGCAGGAAGTTTTTTCCATCATCTACAATAAAAACAGGCTTGTTTTCCTCATTAAGCTTTAATATGCCTAATCCTTCCAGAATAATCTCCTCGCCCTTTTCAAGGCGGTACTGCACTTTTTCCCTGAATTCCTCAACTTTTTTTACCGCATCAAACGATGTATCAGCTTCCTTCCCGGAAATATAGTTAACCAGCAATCCATCGTCGTTTTTTAGCAAAGGATTAAAAATTATTTGCTTTGACGGAGGGTAAATGGTATTCTGATCGTCACCGATACGGGCCGGGTTGTAACTTGTTACAAAGCCTCCAAGCCCCGGGACAATCACAATATCATTAAAATATAAAAGGTCTGCTATGTACTGGCTGATTTTCAAGTCTAATTTTTATTTTTTTAAATCAGAATTACAAAGGTAAAAGAATATCAAATATCAGAAATTTTTCGGTTCACTAACATAACATGAAAAGGCCTGTTTTTTCTGGTAATTTTTAAAATGCGGTGAGCAGTCATATTTTTAGCTGATAAAATACACTATTTTTGAAATTAAAATAAAGAATAATAACCCATGAAAGGAGCATGAATTTTAACATATCAAATTCACAGAAGGATATGTTAAAATTTATCGCGAGTTACATGAGTTACAAATAAATACAATAATTTAAACGAATGAAAATATCAGTAATAGGAACCGGATATGTAGGATTGGTTTCGGGTACATGCTTTGCAGAAACTGGAATTAACGTGGTTTGTGTTGATGTTGACGAACAAAAAATATACCAGCTGAACAATGGGAAAATACCGATTTACGAACCCGGGTTGCACGACATTTACCAGAGAAATGTAGAAAAGGGAAGGCTATCGTTTACAACCGATTTGGTTTCAAGCCTGGAGGATGCCGAAGCTGTTTTTATTGCAGTTGGCACACCACCTGATGAAAATGGGAGTGCCGACCTGAAATACGTTTTAAACGTTGCCCATGAAATAGGTAAACACATCGATCATTACATGGTGATTGTTACAAAAAGCACAGTTCCCGTGGGAACCTCGGAAAAAGTAAAAGAAGTTTTAACCGAAGAAATCTCAAAAAGAGGCGTAACCATCCCATTTGATGTAGCCTCCAATCCTGAATTTTTAAAAGAAGGCAGCGCTGTTAATGATTTCCTTAAACCCGACAGGATTATAGTTGGTACAAATTCAGAACGCGCCCAAAAAGTTATGAAACGCCTGTATAAACCTTTCCTGTTAAACGGGCATCCCATAATTTTTATGGACGTTTTATCTTCCGAAATGACCAAATATGCAGCTAATTCGATGCTGGCAACCAAGATCAGTTTTATGAACGACATAGCCAACCTATGCGAGATTGTCGGTGCCGATGTAAATTACGTAAGAAAGGGAATTGGTTCTGATCCAAGGATTGGAGATAAATTTATTTACCCCGGAACAGGGTATGGTGGGTCGTGTTTTCCGAAAGATGTTCAGGCTTTGATCCGCACTGCTGATGAAATGGGGTATTCTCTCGAAATTCTTAAGGCAGTTGAAGATGTTAACAACCGCCAGAAATCAGTGTTGGTTGGAAAAATAAAAACACATTTTAAAAATAAACTGAAAGGGAAAAAGCTGGCAATATGGGGTTTATCTTTCAAACCCAAAACCGATGACATGCGTGAAGCTCCATCATTGGTTATTATTGAAAATCTTTTGAATGAAGGTGCTGAAGTTACTGCATACGACCCGGTTGCAATGGATGAAGGGAAAAGAATACTTGGAGATAAAATTACTTTTGCCAAAGACGAATACGAGGCATGTATTGATGCCAATGCGTTAATAATTGTAACCGAATGGCCTGAATTCAGGATCCCTAATTTCAGGGTGCTTGAAAAACTTCTTCACAATAAGGT
>JAFGGF010000409.1 GCA_016930735.1 Prolixibacteraceae bacterium | reverse complement strand
ATGTAAACTCCGCCATCGTTCATGTAATGAATAAAAGTTCCCATAGTTACACAACGTTTATTTTCAATTGTTTTTATCTTCGGGATTTTCTCATTTAAGAACGTCGCTTACATCCTTCACGAATTTTTCTATCCCTCTTTCAATTTCAGTTGTTATACTGTTTAAATCGTTAAAATCAGGATTTTCCACAACAACCATTTCAATAATCGAATCAGGATTTTCAGTAAAAATGTAATTTTTATCCAGTTCTTTCTGTTTTAACAGATTCTGATATTCTTTCTGAATCTTTCTGTTTTTACCCGACAGCCAAATTTCAAATCGAATTTTTAAATGGTCAAAAACAACAGCAAATTTTAGATTACTATTTTTTAATGAAATTGGAACAACAGGAAAATAGGTCATATCCATATAACCCTGATAAAAACTCCCTACAAGGTATTCCGGAAAATTACTTTTAAAATAAGTCCTCAAACTCATCATATATTCGATAAGCCCTTTGTAAACTTCAGGAAGAATTCCCAGTTCCATCTGCTTTTTATAATCTTCAAAATGCTCAATGGACAATTCTTTCATTTTTTTGGTTTTTAAATAAAGCACCTCTCAAAAGTCCGGCCAAGAAACAACTTATCTAATTTCTTTCCAGGCGGTTGCTGCCATATTATTCCGTCCCTGGCAAGGGTCTTTTACAACTTCCAGTTTCAACTCATCATTATTGTATTCAAATGTGTATTCCCCTTTAACATTGGGCTGGCATGCCATTGGACCTTCTGTATCGGTAAAGGTAATTGTATTTTCTTTTGTTTGATAATCCCCTCTTACCAATACAATCCTGGCCTGATTCGATAATTCATAAACATCTTTCTTAAAAGCAAGGTTTATTTCACCCATACCTTCTAAGTTGATCCTGAATTTTTTCCCTTCCAGTTGGGCACTTGCTGCCGAGGAAACGCTAATAATTAGCACAATCATTAAAAATAATTTCGTTTTCATAAACTAGTATTTTATGTTTTACAATTACAAAAGCAATAGATTAACCGAATTTTCTATTACGGAAATTTTGCCCTTGCAAAACAGTTTTTATAATTGAAGTATTCATTTCTGACACTTAAATTTATATTAATGACTGAAACTATTCAAATCAAGCTGTTGAAACAAGAAGGAAACTCCGCCCATAACTCCAAGGTTGCCTTCGGCGCCTGATACAATTCCAACCAGGTAGCCATTTTTATCAATTACAGGCGAGCCGCTACGCCCGGCAGGGTCAACATTCCGGATTAAGGTATTTACATAAAAATAAGGGCCTTCGTTCCGGTAAACCTGCATTTTTACCAACGAAGGCTTTTCTGTTGTTTGTTTGTAAGCCCAACCTACAGCGTAAACAATTTCTCCTTCCGACACCGGGCGCGGCCTTATTTTCAATGGGGTAAAATCGTCGGTTCCGGCAACCCTGAAAATTAACCAGTCGCGGCTTTTTAGGGTATTAAAATCCCCGGTTTCTTCATTTCTATTTTCATTTAGTAAAGCTCCAAGGCTAATCGATTTATCCGGTTTTCCTTTGGGGAAAATTTCCCATTTCCTGAAATTATCGCCCAGATTTATAGTATTGTCTGTTTCTTCCCTAAACAACATAAATATATGTTTGCAGGTAATAGCGAGGGTATCGGAACCTGTGTCAATAAGAAAAGCATTTCCAATATTCCGGTAAGTTGTATCAGAAAATTCGACAGAATTTGTCATCACCAGGTCAGACCATTCTGAAACCGGTTTTTCCATCCAACCCATCTTTTTAGCTGCACACGGTTCTTTAGGCTGGCAACCAATTATAGCAATCAGCAGAAAAGGTAAAATGGATTTCTTCAACATAAACCTGAATTTCAGTTTTTAAAAAGTAAAATCATTTTTTCGTTTCAAAATATAATTTTAATCCATCAATATACGATTCAACAGCATTTGTAAAATGATTATTGTGCTCGTTAAACCTGTAAACCCATTTAAGATTCTCAGGAGCTTCCTTCTCCAATTTACTTTTAAATTCCTTAATAAGCGTGTACATTTCTCCCTGATATTCCTCTTCTTCATTTGAACCAAACGATAAGTAATAAAATACAGCGCCTTTCCGGGACAAAGCATCGAAAGCATCTTCTTTTGTAATATATTCCTGAACCCACCTCAAATTTGGGCTTGAAGAAATAATTCCTGAAAACTGTGTGCATTCACCCAGTAAAATATATGTACAAAACAATCCCGCTAATCCCGAGTGAGCCCATATTATTCTTTCTTCTGAACACCGATAATTTAATTCCATATAAGGGAATAATTCATCGGAATAGAATTTAAGCACTTTATCGGCATTTCCACTTTGCGGCGCACCGGTAATTTTTGGCGCATATTCTACATAATCATTCTTTAACGGGATTCCAACTACAATGCATGGCTGAATTTCTTCCATTTGCCCCATGAGTTTTGTAATTCCTGCGAATCCTTCAAACAGCCATCCTGCATCGTGCAAAATTACTAGGGGATAGTTTATTGAGTCGGTATAATCGGCAGGTAGGCTAACATAAATTTCAGGATCGTAATCCAATATTTTTGATGCCAACTGAATTTTTTCACCAATGATTATATCCTCAGATACTACCTGCGATGAGGAATAATAATGTAAACATAAAAAAATCAGGAAAGTATAGATCCTCAATTCTGTTTTCATGATTTAAAATTTATTTAAAGTTTTCGATGTTATTTCTTTGCGGCCAAGCTAAAATTATCATAAAAAGCCTTGCTACTATAAAAACAATAATTCCTGCCAATGGTCCCAGCAGTGCCATTTTTAACCCGCCTGATAACATTTGCGGTGTAATCTCGCCGGAAGCTTCAATATTATCAAAAGCCTGAATAAAGCCAATGGTGCGCCCCAAATAACCCCAGGCAATTGCAAACCAGCCAATGGATGCAATCAACGATTTTGTTTTGGAAAAATCGCCTTTGGCTATAAGGGCTTTCACAAACAAAGCCGAAATTACAACCAATAAAATAAGTATTGGGTACATTATATAAGAACCGCCATCGTTGAAGTAATGAATAAAAAGTACCATAACTTTTTGTTTTAAACGTGCTTAATTACTATTTAAGCCATGTATAATTTTCGTTCTTTAAATATTCAGTAATTGCATTTGAAGCATTTTGAGCAATTTTCAAATACCAGTCATATGCATATTTTTTGCTTTCCTTATAGTTTGCAGGGTCGCCAAAATATCCAAGTGGTGTAACTTCCCTTGCATTTGCTTCCCAGGCTTGTCCGGCTTCTCCCGGAGTGTTAAATTTATTACGCAGGTCATAGTCGGATGCAATTAGCGAATCTGCCATTAATGTATCCACTAAGTTTGGGAAAATTGCAGCCATTATTCCGGTTTCACCGCCATCAGCATGTACCCCTCCGCCTTGACGTGGCATAGGTGGCACATGAACAGGCACACAAATATCTTCATTGCCTTTTGCTTCATTTTGGTTCAATTGCAAAATTGCCTTGATATCCATTGTGCTGTTTATTTCTTTAACAATCTCTTTCAATATCTCATTGTGCTTCCCTTCTCCATGTTCATTATTCAAAAAGGCGTATTTAAACCCCCAGTTCTCAAGTGACTTAAACACGTCAAGATACAATGATTTCATTGTTTCTTTGCTCACGGTAAATGTTCCTGGAAAACCACGGGTAATATCGGCAATCCCCCAGTAAATGGGTGGAGCAATTAATACCTTAACCCCTTTCTTTTCCAATTCGGTTTTAAGCAAATAATTGCCTAAGTGTGCCATATATAAGTCAGTGCCGCAACTCATATGAGGCCCGTGTTCTTCAATTACTCCTACTGAAATTAATACTATTGCCCCGCTATCTTTGGCATTTTCTATTTCCGACCACGGCATATCAACCATTGTGTTTTCAAAAATTGAATAATTCGATGACATTACTTTGTTTTGTGAGTTAGAAACATTGGCTATGAAAACTAAAGAGAAAATCAGGTAAATCACTTTTTTCATAATTCTTTTATTTTAATTAAGGATGGCAGATATTTCAGTAAATAAGTAAAACAGTTTTTATTCGTAATACAAATCAAATATAAAGAAGGACTTAGTTTAATAATTTTTTTTGCGACGGTTTGATGGTTTTCACCTGCAGATTGCAGGTTTTGAATTACAAAACGACTTTCTGGAAGTGATTTGCTAAAACATGTGCTAAACCGGTTATCTGCTTGCAATTAAATGCAGGTTAAAAGAATTTGTGTAATATTGTTTTCATGAATTTTGTAAAGAATATAAAACCACGATTTTTACTGATCCATTTTTTATTGTGGGTGGCTGTTTGGTTTTTCTTTGTTTACTTTTTCAGTTATAACACAAACCACACAAAATACATTATCTGGTTTTCGAGCCTGCTCCTGCCGCTTACAATGGCAATCACCTATTTTATGGTTTATTTCCTGATACCCAAATATCTGCTCTCCAGAAAATATGGGTTGTTCGGGCTTTACAGTTTTTATGTTTTGATTTTTACATCATACATGATTGTTATGATGCTTTACGGATGCTTATATTTTATCCTGAAATTCAACGTATCGGATATGCCGCCCATGGCAAAAAATTTTGTTTTTGTAATGATCCTTGTTTTCCTGGTTACCGGGCTGGTAAGTTTTGTGTATTTGCTGAACCACAATTTCAGGACTGTTTCCAGGAATAAAGAGCTACAGACTAAAATCCTGGAAACCCAGCTTCAGCTAAAGGAACAGGAATTATATTACCTGAAAAAACAAATCCACCCCCATTTTTTATTCAACACGCTAAACACAATTTATGGTTTTGCCCTGAAACAATCGAAACAAACGCCCGATATTATCCTGAAACTTTCGAACCTGCTCGACTATATTTTATACCAGGTGAATAAACCGGT
>JAFGGF010000408.1 GCA_016930735.1 Prolixibacteraceae bacterium | reverse complement strand
CCGGAGGAAACCTTCACCATTCGCGCCGAAATCAATACCCGGAGTTACACCGATATGTGCATTTTCCAGAATATCAAAAGCTAGCTTATAGCTATCGGAAGATAAATGTTTGGCATTAACAAATATATAAAAGGCACCGGTTGGTGCTACTTTAATATCAAAGCCCAGCTCAGACAAGCGCTGAAGTAAAAATTTTCGCCGTTCATCATAGGTTTTACGCATCTTCTCAACATCGGAAGCGGCATTCCTTAGGGCTGATATGCCAGCACGCTGCGCTGTTGACCCGGCGCAGATAAACAGGTTTTGCTGAATTTTTTGCATGGTCCTTACATACTCTTTTGGAGAAATCACATAACCCAGCCTCAGACCTGTCATGGCATATAATTTTGAGAATCCATTCAGTACAAACGCATTATCAGTAAATTCAAGGATTGAATGTGCCCTTCCGCTGTAAACCAATCCATGGTATATTTCATCCGAAATTATTGTTGTACCCAATTCTGCAATTTCATTCATCACTTCAGGAGATAACAGGTTCCCGGTGGGATTCATCGGGCTGTTGATAATAATTCCCTTTGTACGGGAGTTAATATATTTTTTTATTTCTGAAGGACGGTACTGAAATCCGTCATTTTCCATAACAGGAACGGCTACTCCCTTTGCGCCGATAAACCGGATAAAATTCTGATAACAGGCATAGCCCGGGTCGGAATGGATAATTTCATCATCATTGTTACATAAAACCGAAAGTGCCAAAAGGATTGCAGGGGATGACCCGGAAGTTATAATTATCTGATCCGGTGAAACCTCAACATTATAATTCTGCCGGTATTTTTTTACTATTTCTTCCCTGAGCTCCGGATCACCCAGGCTGTGGGTATAATGTGTCCTCCCCTCAGCATAAGCCTGATTAACCGCTTCAGAAACACAGGCGGGGACATCAAAATCAGGTTCTCCCACTTCCATGTGGATTACTTTGATCCCTTTTTTTTCCATTTCTGCTGCTTTTTCAAGCACTTCCATTACAATAAAGGGAGAAATACCGGCTACTTTCGGACTTATCATTCAGGTCATTTTTTGGTTTGATGTAAAAATAACCAACATCCGAATTGAAAACAATGTCAAAAGTATGTTTAAAAGAAGTTGTTTTAAAATTAGAAAAAGACTGTCTATTTTAGAATATTATTTAATTCATCCAGAAATAGAATAGACTCATCATTTTTAAATTTTTTAAAATCATCTGCTGATTTCTGTCCCGGGTAAGGTGCATAAAAATGATCAGGCCTGCCATTCCTCCATACAAGCACATAGGAAATTCCTTTTCCATATGCTTTTAATGGTTTCAGAAGTGTATTGGTCCAATAATTTTCAAGAGGTATTGTTTCCATCCCTGTTTCTGAAAATGTGGCAATCTTATTTTTTTCTTTGGCCATTTCTGTTAAAATTTTTATTTCGGAAGCAAAATGCCCGGGATTATCCTGTGGTGAATGGTAATCGTCAAATCCAAGGATATCGACGAATCCGTCTCCGGGATATAATTCCAGATAGTGTTCTTCTGAGTTAAAACGGTCGGTTGAATAGCACCAGATCAGGTTATTAACACCTTTTTCTTTTTCAAGGTAATTTTTTGTGAACTTCCATAACTGAGTATATTCTTCCGGTTTGACATTTTTTCCTCCCCACCAGAACCAACTTCCGGTACATTCATGGTAAGGCCTGAAAATAACCGGAATAGCAACATTCTCAGAAGTTTTTAATTCATTGAAAAAAACAGCGGCTTTGTCTAATTGTTTTTTAAAATATTCGTGATGGCTTCCTCCGGGTAGAACCTTGCTAACAGCTTCTTCAGTATCCCATGCATCCGATTGATTCACCGGATTCCTGATATGCCAGCTGATTGTATTTATGCCTCCCATTTCATAAACCCGGACAATCCAGGTTTTCATTTTTTCAAAACTGACACTGTCGATATTTCTTTCTTCACCGATATGTGCAATATCCCAACCAAAAACTGCAGGATAAGATCCGGATACTTCTTTGACATCCGACCTTCCTTCTTCTGCCCACCAACCAATCCCGTAAGCCAGGTCATCCTGATGTCCGAACATTATATAATCTTTGGCCAGTATAGCCAGTTTTTCATAAAAGGACTTTGTTTCAGGGCTTGCATTCATATTGGATAATTCGGGCTTTTGAGCAAATAAATTGGATATTAGAAGGGCTAAAAGGCCAATAAATAATAGTTTTTTCATTGTTATTAAGTTTAATTTTATTGAATAGTCAAATCCTGATCATTTAAATATATCGCTGTGCTACTGATAAAGCCTGATGACCATAACCACCCCCAAAAATATAATAATGGTTAAGAATGTGGTATAACTGATAAAGTTTATTTCTTTCCCTCCAATTGCCTGGTAAAGGAAAAATTTCATTGTATCCGTCCCAAAATTGTTGCGAAAATCCTCCAAACATAGTCATTATGCCCATTTCCATCTCGCGGTTGGCATAATACGATGCCGGATCGATCAATGCTGGTCCTTCCGTTGTATGCACATAATTTCCTGACCACAAATCGCCATGAATTAATGAAGGCACTGAATCAGAAGGGATTAATTCAGGTAGTTTATCTATCAGTTTTTCATATATATTCAGTGAACAGGAATCCAGTCCTCGCCTGTGCCTTATCAGATTTATAAGATACCTCAACCGTTGCTCCCCGAAAAAGTTAATCCAGTCGCCGTTCCATTTATTGTTTTGAATGGTATCTCCACAGTAATTATCAGAATAAAAACCATATTTTTCATTCGTTATCCGATGAATAGTTGCCAGCCCCCTGCCAAGGTTCAGGCCATCGGAATTCCGGTTTGATGATTCAAGGTATTCAAGAAGAATAAATCCGGGTTCACTGTCAAGTTCTTTACTTAAAATGACTTCCGGAATCTTCAGGTAAGGGTTATTTTCTTTCGCCAATTCTTTCAGGCTTTCAGCTTCACGTAGAAAAACATCGGCAGCACAATGGTTATTCCATTTCAGAAAAAATGATCCAACTGTTGTCTCTATTTTGGAAGCATGGTTGATACAACCTCCTCCCAATATTGAATTTGATTTAATTTCTATTTCAGTGCCCAGTTTTTCAGATAACTGCCTTTTTACGATTTCGAGGATTTTTTCCATTCAAAAAAGATTATCCTCAAAGGTAAACAACCACCACTAAAGGTGGTGGCTTTTTTAAAACCAAGCCTCTAAAAGAGGCGATAATTATTATTTTCTTCTTCTCTTCGTT
>JAFGGF010000407.1 GCA_016930735.1 Prolixibacteraceae bacterium | reverse complement strand
CTCTTTCAATTCGAAGTGTTGTTCAAATTCAAACAAATAGCAACTATTCTTCAGGTAGTAACGAAGATACAGAAGTTGAATCAGGTTATAATATGCAACTGGGCATGGAATATGTTCACGACCCTGACACAGGTGAAAATTACTGGGTTAGCCCAGGCACCGACTATAATGAAACCGGAAGAGATGGTCCCGGATATTACAAACAGGTTGGAAATGATATTAAGAAACTATTACCTGGAAGAAGTGATGATTAAAGTTTAATCGTTCCACTACTTTTTTAATTTTTACTACCAGCAACAAATAGTAATTTTTTCTAACTAATCCCGGCAACTGCATAAATACAAATTGTTTAATTTCTCAATAATGAACTAACAGCTTTTAAATGCTTTGCTTATTTCTTTTATCTTCGTAATCCAAACCGGTTCCGATTATTTTAAACAAGTCATTTACAGAGGGATTATAATTGTTGGAGTCGGATTGATCCTTCTGTTAATGAGCTGAATAAATGAAAAATGTAAATGAAAAAAGCGCTGTTTATTTTCCTGGGTTTTATTTTTTTATACTCCTGTAAAAATGAAACGTTAAAAGAAAATGTTTCACTTTCAACCGATTATACCCAATATGTAAATCCCTTGATCGGGACCAGTAAAATGGGTCATGTCAATCCCGGGGCAACAGCTCCTTTCGGAATGGTGCAGCTAAGCCCGCAAACCAACTTTGAGGTGATGTACCTCGAAGACGGTAGTTACAATGCCGAAACCTATGAATATTGTGCCGGTTACCAGTTTCACGATTCAACCATCCTAGGATTTGCGCATACCAGCTTTAGCGGTACCGGCCATTCCGACCTTGGCGATTTTCTGGTGATGCCAACCACAGGCGAACTGGTTCTGGAACCTCAGGAAACAGAAGATGGCAGAAAAGGTTTTTATTCGGTGTTCTCGCACGATTCGGAAGAAGCATCGCCGGGTTATTACAAGGTTGACCTGGCTAGCTATAATATAAAAGCGGAAATGACTGCGAGTGAGCGGGTAGGTTTTCACAAATATACCTTTCCGGAATCGGACGATGCACATATCATCCTTGATATGATCTATAATATTTATTACCACGACAATAAAAATGTGTGGACTTTTATCCGGGTTGAAAACGATTCGCTGGTAACAGGCTACAGGCAAACCAAAGGCTGGGCCCGTACCCGGACGGTGTTTTTTGCCATGCAGTTTTCAAAACCATTTAAAAGTTACGGGTATAAAAAATACAACAAGGAAACTTACAACGGATTTTACCGGCGTTTTAACGAAACAGAAAATTTCCCGGAAATGGCTGGGAAAGAGCTTCGGGCTTATTTTAATTTCAACACGGAAGAAGGTGAGGAAATTAAAATAAAATTTGCATTGTCGCCGGTAGGTACCAATGGTGCACTGAAAAACCTGAAGGCTGAAATCCCATGCTGGGATTTTGAAAAGACACGTCAGGAAACAAAAGCCAAGTGGAATAAGGAACTTTCGGTTATCGAAGCTGAAATGTTAACCGAGGGTGATATGGTTAATTTTTATACTGCCATGTACCATGCCTGCCTTTCACCAATCATTTACGAAGATGTTGACGGGCAGTATCGCGGCCTCGATCAGAACATTTATATTTCGGATGGTTTTACAAATTACACAGTGTTCTCGTTGTGGGATACCTACCGTGCACTGCATCCCTTGTATAATTTTATCCGCCCCGACCGGAACAATGATATGATCAAATCGATGCTGGCACATTACGATCAGAGTGTCCACCACATGCTGCCGATATGGAGCCATTATGCAAACGAAAACTGGTGTATGATCGGGTATCATGCAGTATCAGTATTGGCAGATGCAATGGTCAAAAATGTAGGAGATTTCGATCGGGAACATGCTTTGCGGGCTTCGGTAAACACAGCCAATGTCCGCTATTTCGACGGGCTGGGATACTATATCGATTACCATTATGTCCCCGATGACCTGAGTCATTCTTCGGTTTCAAAAACACTGGAATATGCTTACGACGACTGGTGTATCGCTCAGATGGCAAAACAACTGGGTGACACAGAAACAGAAGCGAAATATTTAAAACGTTCGGAATATTTTAATAATGTTTACGATCCGCGAATATGTTTTATGCGCCCAAAAATGTCGGATGGTACATTCCGGAAAAATTTTGACCCGATGGATACACAAGGGCAGGGATTTATCGAAGGCAATGCATGGAATTACGGTTTGTATATTCCGCAGGATATCGATAAAATGATTAGTATGATGGGTGGAAAGGAACGGTTTACACTGCACCTCGATTCCTTATTTACCATTGATATTGCTGATAAGTACATTGAAAATACCGAAGACATAACACGCGACGGAATAATTGGTAATTATGTGCATGGCAATGAACCCGGTCATCATATCCCGTATTTATATAACTGGACAGGCCATCCGGAAAAAACACAGGAAAGGATTCGGATGATACTTGAAACCATGTACAAACCGGAAGTTGAAGGTTTGTGTGGCAACGATGATGCCGGGCAAATGAGTGCCTGGTATATTTTCAGCAGCCTTGGTTTTTATCCGGTTTTACCCGGATCAACAGATTATGCACTGGGAAGCCCGTTGGTTATAGAAGCAGAAATTCACCTTAAAAATGGAAAAACATTGATCATCAAAGCTAATAACCAAAGCAAGGAAAATGTGTATGTAAAAAATGTTTCCATAAATGGCAGAAAATTGGATGGTTTAAATATTACACATCAGGATATTATTAACGGAGGTGAGTTTGTTTTTGAGATGAGTGATCAATCCGGAAACCTGTAAATATTAAATATGATGTCCTGAGAGTTTGATGGATTTTTAGGATATTATGTGTAGATAATAAAAAATTTTGACCCCCTGTTTCGACCGCATACCTTAAAACGGTAAAACGGTCTCACTGTCGCCCTAAAATAGGGGGACAAATGAAGCACCGAGGATTCGGGGTGAAATTAGGGGGTATTAAAATTATAAATCATAATAGACAAAACACGTTAAAGATGCACGGATGAAACGAAGAAATTTTATTGGCACTACAGTTATTGCCGGAGTTGGTCTGCCATTTACTGGATTTTCCGGAAACTATACTCCTAATAACAATTCTGAATTTCGGGATGTATTTTCAGTTGTAAAAAACAAGGTCAGTATTTATACTAAAACCGATGTTAACCCAACCCGGATATTTCATATTACCGATACTCACCTGGCAATGGACGATGAGCGAGGAATTCCGTTTAAAGAATACAGCAAAAGGATGGGGAATGCCTATAAAATAAACTCACATTTTGAAAGCGGGGAGGAGCTTACATGTGCCGGAGGATTTGAGTATGCATTAAAAACAGCCCAGGAAGGACAAGCTGATTTTCTGGCGCTTACCGGCGATATTTTCAGCTTCCCTTCTGAAACTTCCATCGAATGGGCTTTTCAGAAATTGAAGGAAACAGGGATTCCGTTTGGTTATGTTGCCGGCAACCATGATTGGCATTACGAAGGGTTGGAAGGAAGTTTAAAAAACCTTCGCAATACATGGATTGAAAAACGGTTGAAACCACTTTATCAGGGTAAGAATCCACTTTTTTACTTTCATGATATAAAGGGTATCAGACTGGTTTTTATCGATAATTCAACCTACGAAATAGAACCCGAACAACTGGAATTTTTCAGGAAACAGGTAGAAAGTCATTTACCGTTAATTTTGTTTATACACATTCCTTTGTACATGCCCGGGCATAATATTTACTACGGTTGTGCCAATCCCGACTGGGGTGAAAAAACAGACCAGGGTTATGAATGGGAGAGACGTGAGAAATGGCCTAAAGAAGGGCACACAAAAACAACATTCAGTTTTTACGATGAAGTTTTTAATTCTCCCAATGTACTTGGAATTTTTGCCGGACATACACATACTCCGGCAGTAGATATAAAAAACGGTATTCCACAGGTAGTTTCAGGCCCAAACCTGACAGGTTATT
>JAFGGF010000406.1 GCA_016930735.1 Prolixibacteraceae bacterium | reverse complement strand
GTCAGGTCAATTTTATCATCTTCCCTGACTTTTTTGATGTACCCCTTTAACTGTTCACCAACTTTTACAGGCTTAAAAACTTCATTTTTATATAAAATACCCGAACTCACTTCATCAACAATTGCTTTGTATCCAATCTCTGAAATGCCATAAATCAGCAAATCAACTTCTTCACCTTCTTCAAATTCAACCGGCAGGTTATCAAGGAACTTGTCCACTTTTGCCGATGCCACAATTCGATTGGTTGTATGGTCAAGGTAAACATAAACAACATAACTTTTGCCTTCTTCCAGTTTATGGCGTTGTTCCCTGAACGGGACCAGCAAGTCCTTTTGCAGCCCCCAGTTAAGGAAAGCCCCTACTTTAGTGATTGCCACACATTCAAGGAAAGCAAATTGACCTACTTCAGCCAAAGGTTTTTCTGTTGTTGCTATAATTCTGTCTTCCGAATCGAAATAAACAATAACTTCAATTTCATCTCCGCCAAAAAAACCTTCAGGCACATATTTTTGCGGAAGCAGGATTTCTCCCAGTTCTTCTCCATCGAGATATACACCAAAGTCAACTGACCTGATTATCTTTAACTTATTAATTTTACCTACCTCAGCCATTCTGAATATTTAATTTTACAAGCTTATGTATTTCAAAACAGAGGAACAATGAAAATAGTCATTTGTTATACGAATGCAAGCTACTGGCTTCTGGCATTAAATTTCTCCCTGACTGTTTACTGAACACTGTAAGCTGCTAACTATCACCCACCAATCCTTTTCACCTTGTATCCTTCTTTACTGAGGATTTCCATCACTTTATTGCAGAAATCACCCTGTATCAGTATTTCATTATCTTTAACCGAACCACCAACACCACACCTGGTTTTTAAGGTTTTCCCCAGGCTTTTCAAATCATCTTCAGACCCAATAAAACCAGTAACCAGTGTTACCGACTTACCTTTTCTTTGTTTGCGGTCGAGCAAAACTTTCAAATTTTGTTGTTGTGGAGGCAGTGTTTCTGCATATTCTTCTTTTGCAGTCTCATACTGAAAATCTGGATCGGTGGAATAAACCATACCCAGCCTCTTTTTCCAATCGTTTGACATATGATTGTTTTTATGCAAAGATAACTTTTAATGAATTGATTATTTATTAATGATTATTCAATGATTAATTCACTTTTATTGCCTTGTGCTATGTACTTTGAACATTCTGAAAATATCCACTTACTTTTTTTAGAAAAATCAGCAAACAGGAGACCAGCCATTTACTCTAACTACTTGCGTGGAGTTAAAATCTGTATTCAACCTGCGAGGCAAAACATTAAAGTTAATTAATTATCGTAGTGATTTAATTTCCAGACTTGATGCCATCTATGATATAAATTATAAACAGGAGCCGGCAAACTGCCATTAAAATCAATGGTGTTTTTATATGTATTTATTTCTGTTATTAAGAAAATCCCGATAAACTTTAAAATGTTCGGTATCTTCATATTTAACATTAGAAACCGGCATTTTATCAAAACTGTAAATGGTTGCTCCCGGGCAGGCAAGCAAAATGGGTGAATGTGTTGCCACAATAAACTGTGCATGCCCGGCTTTGGCATTTTCAGATATCAGTTGAAGTAACTCCAGTTGAGTTGAAGGTGAAAGTGCGGTTTCCGGTTCATCAAGTAAATACAGGCCTTCCAGTTTATACCTGCTTCTGAAAAACGACATCAAAGATTGCCCGTGCGACTGGGTGATCAGTGATTTTCCACCGAAAAGTTCAAGTTGTGCAGGGTCAGTTGAAGCCCATTCATCAAGGATGGCAGCAAAATCCTTAAATATCTGCGCCCCAAAAAATGAGCCCGGAACACTACCGTTTACCCATTCCACTTTTACATAACGGTGTAGTGAAGCTTCATATTTGTTATAGCGATAGCGCGAATTACTTCCTGTTCGCCAGATATAAATGCCACAGGCTGTTGCTATGGCTTCCAGCAGGGTTGATTTCCCCGATCCGTTCTCACCGACAAAAAGTGTTACCGGGGTTGAAAAACTCAGGCTTTTGGTTTCAGAAAACAAGGGCAGGTTATACGGATAATGTTCATGCGTCGGATACCGCTCTGTTAATAATTGAACCCCTGATAAATGATTAGGCATAATAGTTCCGGTTTTAAAATGAACAGCAAACATAGTAATTTTTATTATTTACACTTTACTATTTTAACCGAACATAAGGTTAAAAATTATTCTATAACATTTTTTATGTATTGTGTACAATACAGAATATTGTTAACTTGTATAAAAAAATAATTGATGTAGTTATTTGAAAAGCAGGATTTATGAAGTCAATATAAAATTGGCTTAATTTTTTATTAAAAATAAAGAGCAAATAAGACCACATGTTTAACTAAAATCCAAAATTATGAAAATCAAAAATCTGCTGTTTACTTTATGTTTTTTGACAATTGCTGTTGTAACAAACGGACAAACCTTTGCTATCGACCAGGGAGCAATCTGGGTAGGTGGAATGGCAAGTTTCACCAGTTCCGGTGGTGACCTTTTTGAATACGATGGAGACCGGGCTTCCACTATTACACTGGCACCAACCGTAAATTACTTTATCGTTCCGAATATTTTTATTGGTGGCAGTTTGGAGGTCTCCAATTCTAAACAGGGAGATTACAAGGACACCGGTTTCGGGATTGGTCCCCAGGTTGGCTATGTAATTGGCAATGAAAGCAGCACTTCATTCCCTTTTATCGATGCCGGGGCCAAGTTACACACCTCCAAATCGGAGTATGGCAGCTATGACTCAAAAACTTCCGGAACTGATATTTTTGTTGGAGCCGGTATTGTTCTTCCTGTTGCCGGGCATATAGGCTTTACTGTTGAAGCAGCCTATCATATGATGAAACTGAAAGAAAAAGACGCAGATGATTCATATTCAGGAAATATATTTTCTATTGGAATAGGGATCACAGGTTTGCTTTACAATCCGGGAAAATAAAATCCCGATATGAATTGTGACCCGGATATGATGATTTCAGGCATTCTATCCGGGTTATTTTTTTGTCCAAAACTATCCTAAAGAAATAATTTGTAATTTAACGACCTTTGAAATTAACCGGATAAAATTTAATTGCAATGAAAAAATTCCTGATTTTAATTCCACTTTTTATTATATCGTCGTTAACAGGTTTTGCACAAAAAACATACTCACTTAAAGTAGAAACCTCTGTTTCAGATGATGTAAAACAACTATTCAATACAAATGGCAGGTTGTTTCTTTTTGTGAGTAACAGCAGCCGCGAACCACGATATGGGACCTGGCCAAACAGCAGCAATAAAATTTTTGCTCTGAACCTAAAAGGCTGGAACATAAATACACCGTTTACATTTGACGGATCAGTTAAACTCTCAAAATCGGTCGATGTTAATCTCGATGACCTTGAGGAAGGGAATTACAGTGTTCAGGTACTTTGGGACCAGGACACAAATGAATCAGGGATTAATGCCCCGGGAAACCTTTACAGTAAAACAATTCCAGTGGAATTGAATAAAAACACACAAATTGAAATAGTAATCGACCAGGTAATTCCACCTACGCAGTTTAACGAAACTGAATACCTGAAATTAGTTGATATGAAAAGTGAAAAGGTTTCAAAATTCTGGGAAAAGGAAATGCGGATAAAAGCTGCCGTTTTGTTACCATCGGGGTATTATAAAAATCCGGATGCCAAATACCCGGTGCGTTATAACATAGCAGGTTATGGCGGGCGTTATAC
>JAFGGF010000405.1 GCA_016930735.1 Prolixibacteraceae bacterium | reverse complement strand
CGGCAATTTTTTCGACACAAACAATTCCTTCAGCTGATGCAACATGAGCCAAAGCAGGTGTATTAATTATATCGCCAATTGCATAAACTCCTTCAACATTTGTTTTGTAATATTCATCAACTTTTACCTTTCCGTTTTCTGTGGCTATGCCCAATTCTTCCAGTCCTATGTTTTCAGTATTTGGAGTAATTCCTACCGCTGAAAGAACTACTTCAGCATCAACAAATTCTTCTCCTTTTTTCGTTTTGATGGTTACTTTGCATAACTCACCTGAAGTGTCAACTTTTTCAACCGTGGAAGCTGTTAATACATTCATTTTCATTTTCTTGAATGATCGTTCCAGTTGTTTTGAAACTTCAACATCTTCAAGCGGAACTATAGTTGGCATAAATTCTACCAATGTAACTTCTGTTCCGATCGACTGATAGAAATAGGCAAATTCACTTCCGATTGCACCCGAACCAACAACAACCATCGATTTTGGCTGTTTTTCCAGAGTAAGCGCTTTTCGGTAACCAATTATTTTTTTACCATCCTGAGGTAAATTTGGTAATTCGCGTGAACGTGCTCCTGTTGCCAGGATAATATGTTTGGCTGTTACTGTTTTTTTCTTTCCTTCATTGTCAGTTACTTCCACTGTTCCATTTCCGGTTAGCTTACCAAAACCGGCAATGGTTTCAATTTTATTCTTTTTAAAAAGATATTGAATGCCCTTGCTCATTCCATCGGCAACACCTCGGCTACGGCTAACCATCCCCACAAAATCAGGTTTAACTTCCCCTGAAATAGAAACTCCGTATTCTTTTGCGTGAAGTGCATATTCATAAGCCTGAGCACTTTTTAGCAACGATTTGGTTGGGATACATCCCCAGTTCAGGCAAATACCCCCCAGGTTTTCTTTTTCGACAACACCAACTTTAAATCCAAGTTGTGAAGCTCTGATAGCTGCAACGTAGCCACCCGGGCCACTGCCGATTAAAAGTATATCAAAATCCATTGTATTTTTATTTTACGGTTTACGATTTGATTTTATATAATAACACCTTATTCTTAGAAAGGTTTTTGCAAAAGTTATTTAAAAACTGATATAAACCATCCTGTTTTAACCGGTAAAATTAAATTCTGAATTACAACGACCTAACAACCATAATCCCTGTTGCCGATTTACTGTTGAGCAAATATTCTTCAAGCGTAATGTCAGAAACAACAACCTTCATTGCCGATGATGCCGATGATGCATGCAGGAGATGGACATGACCTGATTTCCATATAAGCATAACCACATGTGAAATATCCAGCCCTTCTATATTTGTTGTAATACCCGCAATATCGCCATCTTTTAACTGACCTTCAATTTCTGCAATTTTATCCTCCGGAATATAAAACATTGCCCTTCCTGAAATTTCTTTTTCCTGTTCAGCAATAATATTAACCATTTGCGGATTTTCAGTAAGTTGAGTATAACTTTCAGGGTGCGTGCTCATAAAATTTATTTCCTTGGCATAACGAACCTGGCTTATTTCCGGAGTCTGGTCCCTGACTATCAGTTTTTTCTGGTTATTATGAATCCAGTCGCTGAAGTAATGCAAACGTGATGGGTATCCGTTAATAACTCCATCGCGGTACCTGATCCTTTGGAGTTCATCAGTAAATTTTTCAAAGGTTAATTCTTTCGATTGTATTGTTTTTGCAATAGCGAGGCAGTTTTCAGCAAAAGTTGTACAATCCAGTTCCCTTAAATTTACAACCAGTTGTTCTGTAGAATCGATTTCAAGAGTATGTCCCACATAAGGTGTTCCTTCGAAAAATAATCCGATTTTTACCATTAATGATTCTACCGGTGATTCTGATTCATCAGCAAAAAGTTCAAATATCTGGTTCAGAATTTCTTTATCTTTTGCCTGATAGATTATTTTTTCAGATTCATTGGAATTTTTCTGTGATTTAGATGAACATGAAAATAAAAGCGGCAAAATGAAAAGAAAAAAAACGGTTTTTTTCATCTGATTAAAATTGTATGTTTTCAAATGTATCGTATGGAATTCGTCCCGAAAAATCGGGACTCATTTCATGTCAGAATAATTTATTTTCAAATGTACAAAAGAATTGCTATAAATAAGAATGCCATCTTTTGTTGAGATGGCATTCCTGTTAAAAATATTTTTGTTTTAATATTGATGAAAAGCGTCAGAAATAAAAGAAAGTACAACCGGAAGTGAAGCACGCCAGTATGTCCAGGTATGTCCTCCCTGCCTGACCCGGTATTCATGAGGTATTTCATTTTTCCGCATAGCTATATGGACCATTGAATTCCCTTCAAACAGAAAGTCATCATCGCCACAATCGATAAACCATCTTACAGCTTTTTTCTGATCTTCAGGCATGTTATTGACCAGGTACAGAGCACTGTGTTTTTTAAAATATGCTTCAATTTGTTCATCGGTTGCATCCTGCATTCCACGTTGCCTGTAACGATCCATTTCTTCCATACTTAATGGCCCGCAGGAAGCACTCAACGGGCATGCTGATGAAAATAATTCAGGATGATGTAAAGCATACATAAAAGTTCCTCCACCACCCATCGATAAACCTGAAATGGCACGGAATGTTTTTTCACTTTTAATCCGGTATGTTTTTTCAACATAAGGCATTAATTCTTCAAAGAAAAAATCTTCATAACGCCAGTCACCTGTCGGGCTGTTAAAATAACCCCGCCTGCCGGTATTGGCATCAGGCATTACAATAATCATAGGTGTTGCACTTCCTTCATTTATTGCCTGGTCAGCAATATGAAGGACTTCGCCAAACTGTACCCAGCCGGTCTGATCATCACCGGCTCCGTGTAACAGGTAAAGTACCGGATAACTGCGTTCCGAAGATTCATAATCAGGTGGAAGGTAAATTGCAAATTTCCGGTCCATTTTCAGGATTTCACTGTATACTGTTAAGTTGTCAAAGACTTTCCCGGTTTGTGCATATGTTAATGCAGGAAGTAAAAACAGAACAAGAAGAATGTTTTTGATTTTCATAATTAAGATTCTTGTTGGTTATAGTATGATAAAGTTAGATTTTTATTTTGAAACCGGAATGGAATCCTAATCTAAATACAATACAATTTTATCAGTTATTTTCTAATTAAATAAAAATAGGTTTTGGAATTATTTATTTGGAAAACGAATGCCTTATTTTATTGACTATTATATTTATATATAGTAATTTAGCTTTTGCTGTTAAAAGTAATTTTTTATTCCTGTATTTACCCAAAACATTTGCCATGAAGAATTTTGATTATTTAATATGGATTGGAGATTCTTATTCAAGAGTACTTTGCCAGTCGTCAAAAACATGTGCAATCCCTTTCAAAAAAAAACCTCCTCATTGTTTTATCCATGAAGCCGAATGGAGAGGATGTTGCAGGAAGGTACCCCAGATTCCACGGTTTGCCGTACCAGGTAAAACCAGAATTTTTTTGGCTCATCGGGATGGATTGAAAGCGAAAGAACATGGAAGGATCTTTGGTTATTATATACTTGATTCAATCGAAATTATTAAAGGAGTCAAAAATTCCATGCTATTGCCGTTACAAAATTTTAGGGAGTCGAAAATCGGAGATAAAAAAGTAACTGCTCAATGTTGGGATGGATCCAGAATTGAATCAAAAAAGATTATTAATATCCATAGTCCATTGTTGGAAGCCTGCCCTGAATGCATGGATGGTGAAACAAAAACTAAAAAATGTGATAATGGTGAATATATTGTAACTCATGAATGCAAAGACGGAGAATGGATTAAAACAGATAACAAATGTGAAGAAGAGTTTTTTGATTGTAAGGAGTTCCCGTTTAAATTTGAGGAATGTGATGAAGGATTCCGTTTATCAGAAATATGTATTGCTGGTGAATGGATTCAAATAAATTCGAAATGCCCGGAACGAAATTCACCTGAACAAACCATGTTCGAAACTGAAAGAGCCTGTAGTTTGCGATTGGTTCCGGGAAGTGTTTACTTTGTTGATGCACTGACAAGTGCTATCACAAAATCATTCCATGAGAACCTGAATAAGGAAAAGTTCCTGGAAGCTTATTTAAACGCTGAATCGGAAAATGAAAAAGAAGCGATAATTTTAAAAGGAAGGGATTTGTTCATAAAAACGATTTTAAAGGTAAAGAAAGATCGTAAGCCAACTACCGAAATTCCACCGGAAATTGCAGATCATGCAGAGCTAAGAGGAGAATTTGTACTTTTTAAAAACAATGCTGTTTTTGAAAAATATCCGCAGGCTTCATTTAAAGGTATAATGAGAATTGATGGGGATATGATTATTGAACAAATTGCACAAGGTACAAACAGGATTAATATTACATATTGTGATGAAGACTGGGTATCGCATCTTGCAGATATAATGCGAACAAACAAAAACTACGTAAACAGATTTCTAAAAACCTTTATTTCTGTTATTAAAAGAGAACTTAAAAATAACAATGAATTTAAACTGCCTGGTTTTGGGAAGCTGGAAGTTTATTTATCACAACCAACAACCGCCTTTAATCCTAAAACAGGTAAAAAAGAAGTTGTTCTGCCAAAAAAAAGAATCCGGTTTAAAAAGTATAAGAATTTGAAGGAATTTGATAAAACAGAAAAACAAAGCAAAAATAATTTGGGAGGAACCGAATCTCAATAAAAACTCAATTCCTGATTATTATATACTTTTGATTTCCGTCACAAGTTTCTGAAGTGAATCTTTTGCATTTCCAAAAAGCATCCGGGTTTTATTGTTAAAGAACAGGTAGTTTTCAATTCCGGCATAACCTTTCCCCATTCCGCGTTTCATAACGATTATGTTTTTTGCCAGGTGCGCATTAATAATTGGCATTCCAAAAATAGGGCTTCCAGGATCGTCATACGCTGCAGGATTCACAACATCGTTTGCCCCGATTACTATTGCCACATCCACATTGGGCATGTCAGGATTTATATCATCCATTTCTATCAGCTTTTCATAGGGGACATCAGCTTCTGCCAGTAAAACGTTCATATGGCCGGGCATTCGCCCTGCTACCGGATGGATTGCATAACGCACATCCACATCTTTCCCGGCAAGTACTGTATCAAGTTCATGTGCAATATGTTGAGCCTGCGCAGCAGCTAATCCGTATCCCGGAATAATTACCACTTTTTTTGAATAACTCAACAGGATAGCTGCATCGCTCAGAGTTATTTCTTTGATGGTTCCCTGTTCATGGGCTATCGCTGTTCCACCTTCACCAAAGGCTCCGATAATAACATTAATTAATGATCGGTTCATGGCACGGCACATAAGAATAGTAAGGATCATTCCGGCAGCACCAACAAGAATTCCGCCCAGTATCATTGCCTGATTAGAATAAATGAATCCGGCCATGGCGGCAGCAATTCCTGTAAAAGCATTCAGGAGCGAAATTACAACCGGCATATCGGCACCTCCGATTGGCATAATGAACATTACACCATAGATCAGAGAAAAGGCAAGCAAAGCATAAATTGCCCAGATCATATCAGCAGGCTGATTTGGAGAAAAAATAATATAAGCACCTAATCCAAAAGTAAATACCAGTAAAACCAAATTCAGATAAGTCATAAATGGTTTCGTAATATCTCCAACTTTACCATCAAGTTTTCCATATGCGATCATACTACCACTGAAAGCAACCGAGCCAATGATCAATCCCAGAACTGTTACAAAAATTGAACCTACATCGCCGGTTTTTGCATTTGGATATTCAAGCAGTGCAACCAGAGCTGAAGCAGCACCTCCGGTAGCATTATAAAATGAAACCAACTGTGGCATTGCAGTCATTTTGATTTTCCTGGCGATTCCCCATCCAAGTGCAGAACCTACTCCTATTACTGCCATAATTATCCAGACATTGGTTAGAGGAATTCCTTCACCGGCTGCGTTTTTATGAAGCAACAAAGTTGTTATCATTGCAAGTCCCATACCACCGGCTGCCCACAAATTCCCTTTTCGGGCAGTTTCAGGGTGGGAGAGAAGTTTTAAACCAAAAACAAAAAGAAGTGCAGCAACCAGGTAGCTTAGTTCAAGCAGTGTTTCACCCATGGTGAAATCAATTCCATTTAAATTTCCTATAACTTTATCCATGGTTCTTTACTTTTTTTTCTTTTTAAACATTTCCAGCATTCTGTCGGTAACTGCAAATCCACCCACAACATTCAGGGTTCCAAAAATTAAGGCAAGAATTCCCAATACCAGAGAAACAGAAAACCTTGACAGGTCGGCATGGCCAACCACGATAATACCTCCGATGATAATAACACCACTAATGGCATTTGCACCTGACATAAGCGGGGTGTGTAATACTGCCGGTACATTTGAGATTACCTCAATCCCCAGGAAAATGGATAAGGCAATAATAAAAATGGCTTCCTTGTAGGTAAAGAAAAACTGTAATATATTTTCCATAGCTGATTTATTTTTTTTCGATAACTGATTTAACCCGTTCGTTAAATATTTCTTTTTGATGCGTAATACATGTGCCTTTTACTATATCGTCTTCAAAATTGAGTTTCAGTTCACCTTCTTCCCCTATGATAAGTTTCAGGAAATTAATCACATTCTTACCAAACATCCTACTTGCATCCAAAGGCATTTGAGCCGGATAATTAGATTGACCTATGATAGTAACTCCATTGTGATTTCTGGTTTCGTTGTTTTTTGTGAGTTCACAATTACCTCCGGTTGAAGCAGCCAGATCAATGATCAGGCTTCCCGGTTTCATACTTTCAACGGCCTCTTTGGGTAAAAGCAGAGGTGCTTTACGACCGGGTATCTGAGCTGTACAAATCACAACATTCGATTTGGCTGCATGGTCGTTAATTGCCTGTTGCTGTTTCTTTTTAAAATCATCAGTTTGTTCGATAGCGTATCCACCTGCATCTTTATCCTCCGAAGCTCCCTCAACCTGAATAAATTTGGCACCAAGGCTTTTGACTTCTTCACCAGCTGCCGTTCTTACATCAAAAGCTTCAACCTGCGCTCCAAGCCTTTTAGCAGTTGCTATAGCCTGCAATCCCGCAACTCCTGCACCCAATATCAGGACATTGGCAGGGCGGATGGTACCTGCAGCTGTCATAAACATTGGAAAGAAAGTGGGTAACATCAAAGCAGCTTCCAGAACTGCTTTATACCCTGAAACAGTTGCCATCGAAGAAAGAATATCCATTGCCTGCGCCCTGGTAATACGCGGGATTGAATCAAGACTAAATGAAGTCAGCCCTTTTTTTAGAAATTCGTTAACCAATCGGGTTTCCCAAAGTGGATTAAAAGCACTTATCCATATTTGATTTTTCCTGATCAGGTTAATATCCTCCTTTTGTGGAGGTTGAATTTGCAGCAAAACTTCTGCCTCATCAAATATTTTTTTTCGTGATGTTACTTCAGCTCCAGCTTCAATGAATGCCTGATTTTTTACAAATGCTAAGTCTCCGGCACCTTCTTCCACCAAAACTCTTACTTTTAATTCAGTAAGTAATTTTACATTTTCAGGAAGAAGGGCAACCCGGGTTTCCTCACCGTATTCTTTTAATAATCCAAGAATCATATCATTTGGTTTTTTGGAATTTCTACCTTTGAAACAATCGATTGGATAAAATGTTGAGTAGGATTTTTATTAATACAATTTTGTTTGAGAGAATATATACCGGGAATAAAATTTCAGGCATCAATCCATAAATCGGATTTAAGTGTTAAAGAAAAGACAATTCTAATTCTTTTAAAGATTTTCTTCTTCAAATTTTATTACCTGAAGGTACAGGTCTTCAACTTTTTTACGTGCCCAGGGAGTTTTTCGGAGGAATTT
>JAFGGF010000404.1 GCA_016930735.1 Prolixibacteraceae bacterium | reverse complement strand
TATATTCAGGTTAAGCCGGTACATAAATTTACAATTGGATTTCAAATATAATCAATCGAAAATGGTAAAATTGAAAATAACAATTTTTAACCGGAGTTTTAACAAGTTTTAAGGAGGAAGAGAAAGTTATCATAGTTGTCGGGGTGTACTTGTTGTCGTTGTTTTATGTTTTGAAAATTACATCACCTGACAACTTGGACAACAATAACAATCTGACAACTAAACTTCTATTTCAATGAAGCAATTCGTTCTTCAAGCACTTTGATCTTAGCTTCTGCATCAGCTTGTTTTGCTTTTTCCTTTGCTACAACATCTTCTGGCGCATTGTTTACAAACCTTTCATTACCCAGTTTTTTCATTACCGAAGCAAGGAATCCTTTGGTGTAATCAAGCTCTTCCTTAAGTTTTTTCAGCTCTGCTTCATGGTCGACAAATCCGCCTAAGTCAATATAATAAGTAGTTGATTTTACACGGAATGAAGCAGCACCTTTTACTTCTTCAGATACAAGGTTAACCTCAGACAGGTTCCCCAGTTTTTCAATTACGGAATTAAACTTCTCTTCACATCCTTTATCACCTTTCTGAATGCTTAACTCCAGTTGATCTTTATTGGGAATATTATTATCTGTACGGATTTTTCGTATTCCGGAAACTGCTTCTTTTACATTTTCAAAAGCTTCAAGCGATGCCGGATTAAATTCTCCTGCTTCAGGCATTTGAGCTACCATCAGGCTTTCACTGGGTTTGCGTTCGTAAAGCAACTGCCAGATCTCTTCAGAAATAAACGGCATAAACGGGTGAAGCAGCCTCAGAATTTTATCGAAGAGTTCAGTAATTTCATTAAATGTTTTCTGATCGATGGGTTGCAAATAAGGAGGTTTAACAATTTCAAGCAACCACGATGAAAACTCATCCCTGATTGTAGTATAAACAGTCATCAATGCTTCCGATATCCTGAACTGGTCAAATTGGTTATTCAAAGTTGCAACTACCTCATTCAGTTTATTCCTGAACCATTTAATTGCCAATTCTGAATGTACCGGTTGTTCAATTTCACATGAAACCTCCCAGTTTTTAACCAGCCTGAAAGCATTCCATATTTTAGTTGCAAAACCAGCTCCCTGTTGCGGCAGGCTTTCGTCGAAAAGTAAATCGCCACCGGCAGGTGAACAAAGCAACATCCCCACCCTGACACCATCGGCACCAAATTTTTCGATCAGGTGAAGCGGGTCGGGTGAATTCCCTAACGATTTCGACATCTTCCGGCGGAGAGAATCACGTACCATCCCGGTATAATAAACATTGGAGAACGGAAAATTTTTCCTGTACTCATACCCTGAAATGATCATTCGTGCCACCCAGAAGAAAATAATATCAGGTGCAGTTACAAGGTCGCTGGTAGGATAATAGTAATTGATGTCTCTATTATCTGGAAAACGGATTCCGTCAAAAACAGAAATTGGCCACAGCCAGCTAGAAAACCAGGTGTCGAGCACATCCTCATCCTGACGGAGCTTTTCGATGGTAAGTTCAATGTTACCTGACAATTTCCTTGCTTCTTCCAAAGCAAGCTCAGGAGTTTCGGCACATACAAAACTTCCATCAGATAAATAATAAACCGGTATTCGGTGTCCCCACCAAAGCTGGCGACTGATACACCAGTCCTTGATATTTTCCATCCAGTGACGGTAAATATTTTTAAATTTAGCCGGATAGAAACCTATATTATCGTTTAGCACATTTTCAATTGCCGGTTTTACAAGGTCTTCCATTTTGAGGAACCACTGGGCTGAGAGTTTAGGCTCAATAATTTCATCGGTCCTTTCCGAAAATCCTATTTTATTTGTATAATCCTCAATTTTATGAAGGTTACCTGCTTTTTCAAGTTCAGGGACAATTTTATCACGCACAACAAACCGGTCTTCACCCACAAAAATCTGAGCCTGTTCACTCAGGGTTCCGTCATCATTAAAAATATCAATTGATTCCAGGTTATGCCGCATCCCTATTTCATAGTCGTTGATATCGTGTGCCGGTGTAATTTTCAGGCAGCCGGTACCGAATTCCATATCCACATAATCGTCTTCAATGATTGGAATTGAGCGGTTAATAAGCGGCACTAAAACCCGTTTCCCTTTCAGATTCTTAAAACGTTCATCGGCAGGATTTACACAAACAGCAGTATCTCCAAGAATAGTTTCCGGACGGGTAGTTGCAATGGTCACATATCCTTCTTCACCTTCTATCTTATATTTCAGATAATACAGTTTCGACTGTACTTCTTTATAATTCACTTCTTCGTCGGAAAGGGCAGTTTTAGCTTTAGGATCCCAGTTCACCATACGGACTCCACGGTAAATCAAACCTTTTTTATACAAATCGATAAAAACTTTGATCACCGATTCACTCCTGGCATCATCCATGGTAAATGCAGTCCGTTCCCAGTCGCAGGAAGCTCCCAGTTTTTTCAACTGTTCGAGGATGATCCCCCCGTGTTTATGGGTCCAGTCCCAGGCATGTTTCAGGAATTCTTCACGTGAAATATCGGATTTACTGATCCCTTCTTCCCTGAGCTTATTTACAACTTTTGCTTCGGTGGCAATAGAAGCATGGTCGGTGCCGGGAACCCAACAGGCATTTTTACCTGTCATACGTGCTCTTCTGATCAGGATATCCTGTATTGTATTGTTCAGCATATGCCCCATGTGCAAAACGCCGGTAACATTGGGTGGCGGGATCACGATTGTATAAGGTTCCCGTCCATCAGGCTCGGAATGGAAAAAATTCTGTTCCATCCAGTATTTATACCATTTATCTTCAACATCTGCAGGGTTATATTTGCTCGGAATTCCCATAAATGAAACATTAATTTTGAAGGTGCAAATGTACAATGAAAAGTTTAGAGTATAAAGTTCAAGGTTTAAAGTTTCAGATTGATTACTAAAGTTTAAATGAAAAACAAATTTTCACATTCGTAATCGTGATATTTTGGATTAAAAAAAATCAAATTTTATATAGGGAATAATGAGAAGTTTACGAATTAAAAAAAGAAAAACAATTATCAATCCGGAATTTACATGATGAACGAAGTGAATTAAAGGCTAAAATTGATAAAAATTATTAGTTATTTTTTAGCCTGTCCGGCTTCAAGATTTTTTATTTTATCTTTTAATTCCTTAATCCTGAATTCACGGCCTACAAAAAGTTCATTCATTTTTTCAAGTTGTTGGTTCTTTTCTTCCAGCTCTGCAGTGCGGTTTTTAACCAGTTCTTCAAGGTTTTCGCGGTAATTCAGGTTTTCCTGTTCAAGCATGAACTTTTCTGTCTGGTCAGAAAACATGGCTATGACTTTATCGCCAACAGTTGTAGTATATAATTCAATATATTTTCTATCACCATTCTTACAGATAACACTGGAATTAACCTGAATATGACCTTGTTTAATTATCTGATACCACATATTTATTGCCCTTTTACGTGTTTCTTCATCAGAAAATGCTTTTTCCCACCATTGATCCATCGTTTTTACATCTTCTTTTGTATAACCAAAAACAGCAGTAACCCTTTCATTCAGATATTCTACCTCACCTTCTTTTGTTACAATTGAAATCGACAGTGGTGATTCGTCAATATATTTTTTTAATTCTTTTTCATTTGATAATAAAGCCAATTCCATTTCTTTGGTATTAGTTATATCGATCAGGGTTGATATATAACATTCCTCATCCTCGACAAAAATGGATTTTAACGAAAGGTTGATCCATTTGATTTTCCCGCTTTTTGCCATAAACCTGATGGGGAAATTATCAACCTCTCCTTTTTCTGAAATCTTGGAAATAAGATCTAACCTGTTTTCTTCAAGATAATACAGGTCTTTTACCCGAAGATTTTTGAGTTCTTCTTTATTTACTTCGATTATCTCACATGCTGCCTTATTTGCTTCCAGTATTCTGCCATCTTTAGTTGATACTGAAACCCCAACATTTGCAGCATCAAACAATTTGTAATATTTTATTTCACTTAAATCCCGTTGGTTTTGTGCAACTTTCTTTTCATAAAAGGCAGAAAATTGGAGGACAAATGCTTCTATTAATTCTTTATCAAGCACAGGTGTATCTTTAAAACATATTAAAGTCAGTGTTCCAAAATAATTTTGCGCAGTTGCAAAAGGTATAGAATATAATCCATCTATATTTGCTAGTTGAATTATCTTCTCTCCTAACTTTTTATCTAAAAAATTTTCATCAAGCTCTTTAAAATCTGGTATTAATCTTCCAAGCTTCCCTATTTTCATGGAATCAATCCGATTGGACAGAACTTTCCCTTCCAGGCTCTCAATACTGGCGCCCAGCATATTTATAAATTTCTTATCAATAAAATCAAGTCCTTTTACTGAAGATACTTTCCATGTTCCTTTATCAAGGTCGTAAACAACCACTACAACAAGGCCTTTTTGTATTATTTCCAGCATTTTAACAGCCAAATAATCAAGTAATTCAGCGCCAAATGATTTTGAATCCAATTCAATACCTGCAAGAGCTAAAAACTCTAATCTGTTTCGGATTAATGATTTTTCAGAAGTCTCAAATACATCCTTATTATAAAAGGAACCTGAATTATCAGGGGTTTGACTGATAATTTTCCTCTCCATGAATCTAATTTTAATTCAAATCTAAAATAATAATTTCATTAATCACAGTCAATGAAGTTTTCTTCACACCAAAAATCATTTATATCCCATTCAACTATTCATCGAAGTAATGAATGTACCAGTTATTTTCATCAGAAAGATAATTTCTGATCTGGGTCCTTTTATTCCGGGGATATTTGGCTGCTACTTTATTTGCCAGGAACGACGGATCATTAAAACGTTTGGCTACCCTCATTAAATCGAAAAACCGCTTTCCTTCAAATGCCAGTTCTCTTCCTCTTTCTTCCAGTATTCGCTGGTCAAGGTAATTTTGTTTATATGCTAAATCTCCATTAGGTAAATAGTTTAAATTAATCCCCCTTAATCCAACCCTGCCACGAACTCCCATTTGAACATTTGCATTATCAATATAATTGCTGCCATCGTTTAAAAGATTAACTGCATTCTGAGTGAATGTCCTTATTGTGCCATCAATATCATAAGCCATATATGTATATATTTCAGCAAGGTCAAGGTGTATTTCAGGAGCCCTGTAAATACAGAAAAACGCATCATTATCAAACGTTTCTTTGCCGATTGAATATTTATAAACAACCGTATCGTAATCAGAAGTAATCTGGCTAGCCCTGTAATAATCTCTTCTGGCCCGTAGCATTCTTGCTTCCTGAATTTCTGAATCTTTCAGGAGTTTATTATAGTTACCTTTTTTTATATAAGCATAGGAAGCTCCGGCACCCCGGTACCAATCACCCGAATTTTCCCACAAGTTTATCGCCTGAGTAGTAGGTTTAAGCACATATTTGTGAGGTGAGCGTGTTTCAAATAAATCCTGGAGAGTATTCGTCTGAAAATTTTCCTTATCATACCAAAGAGTATAAATATGTTCTTTAATATCAATATTTTCAAATATTTCAGCCCAGTTATTGAATGAAAATGTAGAGTCGAGCTGATACCTGTTCCCGCTTGAATGGTTGTAAATAATTTGTTCAAAATGCTCTGTGGCTTTTATCAGATTACCCTGATACATATAAAACTTTCCTAACAATGCATGATAAGCCCAGGTATTCCAGGTAATTACTTCCCATGTATAATCAAAATTATTCAGGTAATGATTAACACCAACAACCTTAACCTCATTTTCAAGTTCATTAATAAAAATATCCAGGATTACATCCAGGTCAAGCATTTGTTTCTCCAGGATAATTTCTTTATTATAAATTGTATCGGCATTGTGGTAACCATCCAGACCGTACTCTATATAAATGCTGTCGGTATAAACTCCGCGGCTGTTTATATATCCTTCTATTTCTTCTATTGTAACCAATGATTCATGTATATAGGGAACCTTGCCATATATCAGGACTGCATTAAAATATGCCCATGCCCTCATACAAAGTACCTCACCGTAAAGCCTGTCGTAATTATTTATTAAAGCTTGAGGATCCAATACTGAAGGGTGTTTCTGTTGAAGAATCCGGATAAAATTATTACAGGCAGAAATGAGTTTAAAAAAGTTTGTTGGTGAAGCATATTTATTTTCCTTTGAAATATTAAAATTATAAACTGCTTTCAGTTCTGCATCAGCATTTGCGGTAATTTCCATCATATCAGCCCGTAATTCCCCCAATACAATAATTTGCTCTACAAGTTCCCTTTGAAGTGCATATAAACCCATTTCAACAGAGCGGTATTCATACCAGTCATCAAATAACTGTCCTTCTGTTATATTTAATTCCAGGGGAGGATTAAAAAAATCATCGCAGGACAGGACAATCAGTGAAGTAACCACAAAAAAAATAAATAAACGTGAAAATGTTAATATTTTCATTTGACTTAGGTTAGATCCTATTTTTTAATATTACAGGTTTTAGACTAATATTGTAATAAAAGGATTAATTTGTTTTTTACATGATTAATTTTTATAATCCTTTATTTTAATAAAATCGAATTGTTTAACAGCGAGTATTATTTTAATTTTTAACCTGAATTTTGAAAGTAAAACACATCGGTCCTGAATAAAGGTTTTTAACCTTTTCAATTTAGCCAGGGAAAAACAAATCAGGATTAACTATTTTTTTGAAGTTGTTTCCGGAGTGTGTTTATATTTAAAGATAATAGCAAATAATAATGCTACTAAAATGGCATAACCCGAAAAAATATACCACGAGATCCTCCATCCTTCGAGCTGCGCTACAACATCAGTTTTGGAAAATACAAAATGGTTGACAACCTGTCCTGCTGCAAGCATTCCGATGGTAGCACCAAATCCGTTTGTCATCATCATAAAAACTCCCTGCGCACTCGACCGGATACTTTTATCCGTTTCCCTGTCAACAAAAAGGGAACCCGATATATTAAAGAAATCGAAAGCAATTCCATAAACAATCATCGACGAAATAAACATCCAGACACCGCCACCGGGATTCCCCACGCCAAATAAGCCAAAGCGCAAAAACCAGGCAAACATAGCCATAAGCATCACTTTCTTAATTCCAAACCTTTTCAGGAAAAAAGGAATCAGAAGAATGCCCAGCGTTTCAGAAACCTGCGATAACGATATCAAAGCATTGGCATGATTTGCACCCCAGGTATCTGTAAATCCCTGGATGCCTTTAAAGCTTGTAATAAACGGATTGGCATAACCATTTGTGATTTGCAGCGAAACCCCCAGCAACATGGAAAATACAAAAAAAACAGCCATTTTTCTATCCCTGAACAAACCAAATGCCTTTAATCCCAATGCATCTGAGAGTGTTTTCTTTTCACCGGTTTTACTCACAGGGCAATCGGGCAATGTAAACGAATATAAAAACAGGATTATTCCAAGAACTGCCGATACAAAAAACTGTACGTATGTATTCTGAAACCCGGTAAAATCAACAAACAACATAGCACATATAAAACCAATGGTTCCAAATGTACGAATAGGTGGGAAAGCTTTAATTGTATCATAATTATAACGCACCAGCACATTATAGGCTACCGAATTGGATAAAGCAATTGTCGGCATATAAAATGCGACACTCACAGAATACAACGTAAAAAGAAGAGAAAATTGAGCGTCATCACCGGCTGTCATTCCGTAATAACCTGCTATAAAAATAAAAACAGCTGCTATTGCATGGCTAAAACCCAAAAGTTTCTGGGCTGGCACCCAACGGTCGGCAACAATTCCTAAAATCGCAGGCATAAATATGGAAACTATTCCCTGCATTGCATAAAAAAGCCCGATATCGGATCCCATACCAATCGACCTCAGATAGTTTCCCATTGAAGTCAAATAAGCTCCCCACACAGCAAACTGCAGGAAGTTCATAATGATTAACCTTAATTTTACTGACATAAATCTTTTGTACTATTTGCCTCTTT
>JAFGGF010000074.1 GCA_016930735.1 Prolixibacteraceae bacterium | reverse complement strand
GTAAGTGTTTTCATCCTTAAAAACAGGTGCGTTGTAAATGATATCATACGTTTGCCATTCACCCGGGCCTTTACATACATTTACAAGAGGGGCATATTGTTTATATATACTTCCTGCCTGTCCGTTCCGGTATGTCCTGTTTTCATAATTATCCAGTACCTGAACTTCATATATTTCCTGAAGGAAAACGCCACTGTTACCTCTTCCCTGGCTTGTTCCTTTAACTTCTGCAGGTGTGCGCCACTCAATATGAAGCTGGCAACTTCCAAATTTCCTTTTGGTTTTTATACCACCACCTCTTGAAACTGTCATAACTCCATCCTCAACAGCCCAACTTGGAATCGAATCCCTTTCACCTTCCCATTCCTCTTCAAGGTTTGTTCCATCAAACAAAATAATTGCATCAGAAGGAGCTTCACCAAATACTGCTCCGGGAGTAACTACCGGAACTTCCGGTTCCCAGATTTCTGTCATTTCAGGTTTCATAGGCATTAATTCAGGAATTTCTTCCTGTGCCATTAATGAAAGTCCAAAAACAAAAAACAAAGCGATCAATATATTTCTTTTCATCATGATTTGGTTTTATTATTTAATTAATATTTATTTAAACTGATTATAAACCGAGTTCTTCCATAATTGAATCAATTTTTGAAGATGCAATTTCTTCTGCCAAATCAAAACCTTCCCTGGAAGTTAATTGCCCTTTTACTTCAAAATAAAACTTAATTTTTGGTTCGGTGCCCGATGGCCTAACTGAAATTTTTGTACCGTCTTTTGTAAAAAACTGAAGTACATTTGAAGTGGTTTTCTGATTTATATCTGATTCTTTACCGGTTAAAACATTCTTTTCCTTTAACGATAAATAATCCTTAACAACCTCAAGATCAGACCCTCCAAGAATTTTTGGCGGATTATTGCGCAGGCTTTCCATTATTTTCTGAATTTCTGCAGCTCCGGATTGACCTTTACGAACTACGTATTTCATTTTCTCTTTGGAGTAGCCATATTCCAGGTAAATATCCTGTAACAACTCATAAAGTGTTTTCCCCTGGTCGATTGCCCATGCTGTTATTTCAGCCATTAAAGCACATGAAGTAACTGCATCTTTATCACGGACAAAATCGGCTGGCATGAACCCGAAACTCTCTTCACCTCCACCTATATATTTTTTAACTCCTTCGTTTTCACGGATCACTTCAGCTATAAATTTAAATCCGGTATAAACATCAAAATACTCAACATTGTTTTTCCGGGCAATTTCGGCAATTAACTCTGTGGAAACAATGGTTTTTACAATAAACTCATTGCCTTTCATTTGCCCGTTTTCCTTCATTTTTATAATGATATAATAAATAAAAAGGAGTGCAGTCTGGTTTCCGTTAACAATGATAAATTCCCCTTTATCATTTTTAACAGCAACACCAATCCTGTCGGCATCAGGATCTGAAGCCATAACCACATCGGCATCGATTTTTTTTGCTTTTTCAATGGCCATTTTCATAGCAGCTACTTCTTCCGGATTTGGGGAAACTACTGTTGGGAAATTGCCACTTACCACATCCTGTTCGGGAACATTAAAAATATTGGTAAATCCGAAAGCCCTGATTGCTGCCGGGATCAGTTTCACACCTGTCCCGTGAATCGGAGTATAAACAATTTTTATATCCTTATGTCTTTCAACAACATCGGGAGATAATGAAGCGGTTTTTACTTTTTTTAGAAATAACTTGTCAGCTTCTTCGCCAATAATTGTAATTAATTCATCAGGACCATTAAATTTAATATCTTCAGGTTTGATATTTTTAACTTCGTTGACAATATTTACATCATGTGGAGCAACAATTTGTGAACCATCATCCCAGTATGCTTTATAGCCATTGTATTCTTTCGGATTGTGCGATGCCGTTAGAATTATTCCACTCTGACATTTAAATTCCCGGATTACAAAAGACAGTTCGGGAGTTGGGCGAAGGTCATCAAACAACAATACTTTTATCCCGTTTGCTGCAAAAACCCCGGCACAGGTTTCAGCAAACAATCTGCTGTTGTTCCGGCAATCGTGCCCAATGGCAACTTTTATTTCATCCAATTCTGAAAAATTCACTTTCAGGTAATTGCTTAAACCCTGAGTGGCAGCACCTACCGTATAAATATTCATCCGGTTAATACCTGCTCCCATAATCCCCCTCAATCCACCTGTTCCAAACTCAAGTTGCTTATAAAATGAATCAATTAACTCTGTTTTATCTTCCGATTCAAGCATTCTCCTAACTTCCTGCCGTGTTTTTTCATCATAGGTTTCCGACAACCATTCTTTTGCTTTGGAAGTTACTTTATTTAATAATTCGTTATTATCCATTTTAATTGTTGATTATTGATTCTATACATGATTTTAAACTATCACGCCAATAAGGGATTTCAAGTTGATAGGTAGTTTTAATTTTTGTTTTATTCAGCACACTGTAATGTGGCCTTTTCGCTTTTGATTTATAATCTTCCGTTTTTATCGGGACAACCTTACAATTCATATTTGCCATTTCAACAATAGCCAGTGCAAAATCGTACCAGCTGCAAACTCCTTCATTTGAATAATGGTAAATTCCGGGTACGAAAATTTTCTTTTTCTGAACACCCTCAATAATATTTAAAATACTTTTTGCCAGGTCTGCTGCATTTGTCGGCGTCCCAACCTGATCGCTGATAACTGTCAGAATATCTTTTTCTTTTCCAAGCCGGAGGATCGTTTTTACAAAATTATTCCCAAAAACAGAATATAACCATGATGTTCGAATAATTACTGATTCCGGATTTTTAAAAGAACAATTTAATTCTCCTTGAAGTTTGGTTTTACCATAAATACCAATCGGATTAACTTCATCACTTTCAATGTATGGTTTATGATTTGTACCGTCGAAAACATAATCGGTTGACGTGTGGATCAGTTTTATATCGTTTTCCATACAAACTTCAGCTAATATTCCCGGGGCTACTGCATTTATAAGTTTTGCCTTCTCCGGTTCATCTTCAGCTTTATCAACTGCAGTATAAGCAGCGCAATTGACCAAAAAATCAGGATTTTGTTCCATAATAAAATCTACAACTGAATCCCGGTTGGTTATATCCAGTTCGTCAACATCGGTTAAAATAATCTGAAACTGAGGGAAATCGCCCGATAAAGCATTTATTTCGTTTCCCAACTGCCCTTTGGCTCCGGTTATCAGTATCCTCATCCCTTAAAAATAAAATTCGTTTCACAATCTTTAAAACCAGGCGCATTTGCGTCTTTTTCCGAAACAATCATTGCTTTGAGGGGAATCTTCCAGTCAATATTTAAATCAGGATCGTCAAAACGAATCCCTCTTTCATGATTTTTCGAATATAAATTATCGCATTTATAAGTCAGTATCACATTTTCCGACAACACTGAAAAACCATGTGCAAATCCGGCAGGGATCAGAAGCTGATTTTTATTCTCGCTGCTTAATTCAAAACCTTCCCATTTCCCGAATGTTGGTGAGTTTTTCCGTAAATCCACGGCTACATCAAAAACTTTTCCACTGATAACCCTTACCAGTTTTGCCTGAGAAAAAGGCTCCAGTTGGTAATGCAACCCTCTGACCACACCATAACCTGACATTGACTCATTATCCTGAACAAAATCGTTTTCAATACCGGCAATCAAATATCTTTCCTTTTGATAGGTTTCGAAAAAATACCCCCGTAAATCTTCAAATACCCTGGGTTTTATGAGAATCAGTCCGGGTAAACCTGTTTTTTCTGTTTCCATAATCAATACGATACTATTTGTCGGTTTGCCAGCCTAAGCAAGTATTGTCCGTACTGGTTTTTACTCATTGGCTCTGCCAGTTTTATCAATTGTTTTTTATCAATAAATCCTTTCTTAAATGCGATTTCTTCAATACACGATACTTTTAATCCCTGTCGTTGTTCAATGGTAGCAATAAAATTTGAAGCCTGTAAAAGGCTGTCGTGTGTGCCAGTATCAAGCCAGGCAAAACCTCTTCCGAGCAATTTGACTTTTAACCGCCTCTCGTCGAGGTAAATCCTGTTCAGGTCGGTAATTTCAAGTTCGCCACGCTTTGAAGGTTTGAGGTTCTTAGCCTTTTGTATAACATCGTTCGAATAAAAATATAGCCCGGTAACAGCATAATTCGAACGTGGTTTTTCTGGCTTTTCCTCAATACTTTTTACATTCCCCTCTTTATCAAAATCCACAACACCATACCTTTCAGGGTCATTTACATAATATCCGAAAACCAAAGCTCCATCTTCAATTTTGGCAGCATCTTCAAGAATTCCCCTGAAATTATAACCGTAGAAAATATTATCACCCAGGATCATACAGACATTATCTTCACCTATAAACTCGTCCCCTAAAATAAATGCCTGGGCCAAACCATCAGGTGAAGGCTGAATTTTATAAGAAATATTTAATCCGAGATGAGAACCATCTCCAAATAATTTTTCATACAAATGGATATCAACCGGAGTAGAAATGATCAGTATGTCCTTTATACCGGCAAGCATTAATACCGAAAGCGGATAATAGATCATCGGTTTATCATAAACCGGAATAATTTGTTTTGAAATGCTCATCGTTATGGGGTACAACCTTGTGCCAGCCCCCCCTGCCAAAATAATGCCTTTCATAAATTTTATTTTTATCTGTTCTATAAAATTAACAGTTCCCTGGTCACCATTAAATTAATTACAAAATAAAAAAATATAATCAAGTATTAAAGAACTTGTTTAATAATTCTGCATGTTCAATTTCTTAATATCAATCCTTCAATTTGTTCTAACTTCTTTTAAACCAGGCATCATTTATAATCAATCAGGCAAAAACCGGACACATAATTAAGTAATAACATTTATTTTACGAAAACCTTTGAAAATAAAGTTATTAATTATACTTTTGCGCGCTGTTATTAATATAATGTCTAACTTATTAATTTATTTACAATTACATGACTGAAATTATTAAAGAGAATCCTGAAGAAAAAGAGGTTAATCAAGAAGTTAATACCGAAAATCAGGAAGAAATGAAAACAACTGAAGAAACAAAATCAGTTGAAGAAGAAAAAACTCCCGAAAAAGAATCTGCTGTAGAAGAAGCTACAGAAAAACCTGCCAAAACCACCCAAAAAGCTGCCGCTAAAAAATCAGAGAAAGCAGAAGAAAAACCAGAAGTTAAAGAGGTTCCGGTTGTTGAAGAAGAAACTGAAGAAGAACCTGTGGTTAATGAAGAAGTAAAACCGGAAGTTGAAACTGCAGAAGAAACAAAAGTTGAAACAGAAACAGAAGAAGAAGTTTTAGAAGTAACCAAAACTGAAAAAGTTAAACCAGAAGCTTCTGAAAAAGTTGAAAAGAAACGTAAGGTTGTTGTAGAACCAACTGCCGAAGTTGACGAAAATTTTGACTGGGCATTATTTGAAGAAAATTCAGATTATTATTCCTCAGTACAAAGAACTGAACTGGAAGACTTGTATAACAACACCCTTTCAACCGTTCAGGAGAAGGAAGTTATGGATGGAACCGTAATCTCGATGAATAAAAGGGAAGTTGTTGTTGACATAGGTTACAAATCGGATGGTATTGTAAGCTTAAACGAATTCCGCTACAATCCTGACCTTAAAATTGGCGATAAGGTTGACGTTTATGTAGAAAACCTGGAAGACAAAAAAGGACAGATGATCCTTTCGCACAAAAAAGCCAGGGCTGTTCGTTCATGGGACCGTGTAAACGAAGCATTGGAGCAGGATGAAATTATCAAAGGGTATATCAAATGCCGCACAAAAGGTGGTATGATCGTGGATGTATTCGGAATTGAAGCATTCCTCCCAGGTTCTCAGATCGATGTAAAACCGATCCGCGACTACGATATTTTTGTTGGTAAAACCATGGAATTTAAAGTTGTTAAGATCAACCACGAATTCCGTAATGTTGTTGTTTCTCATAAAGCACTTATCGAAGCTGAACTTGAACAACAGAAAAAAGAAATCATTGGTAAACTTGAAAAAGGACAGGTACTTGAAGGTACTGTTAAAAATATAACTTCATACGGAGTATTTATCGACCTTGGAGGTGTTGATGGATTGATCCACATTACCGACCTTTCATGGGGACGCATTACTCATCCAAATGAAATTGTTGAACTCGACCAGAAACTGAATGTGGTTATCCTCGATTTCGATGATGATAAAAAACGGATTGCGCTCGGATTAAAACAACTTACTCCACACCCATGGGACAAACTGGATGAAGGATTAAAAGTTGGAGATAAAGTAACAGGTAAAGTTGTTGTTCTTGCCGATTATGGTGCATTTGTTGAAATTGCACCCGGAGTTGAAGGCCTTATCCATGTTTCAGAAATGTCGTGGAGCCAGCACCTGCGCAGTGCACAGGATTTCCTGAAAGTAGGCGATGAAATTGAAGCCAGCATCCTGACACTGGATCGCGATGAAAGAAAAATGTCGCTGGGTATTAAACAGTTAAAATCTGACCCGTGGGAAAATATTGAAGAAAGGTTTGGAGTTGGAAGTAAACATACCGCTGCTGTCCGCAACTTCACAAACTTTGGTGTTTTTGTTGAAATTGAAGAAGGTGTTGACGGATTGATTCATATTTCAGATTTAAGCTGGACCAAAAAGATCAAACATCCTTCTGAATTTACCTCTATTGGTGATTCAATCGAAGTTGTTGTACTTGATATCGACAAAGAAAACCGCAGGTTAAGCCTTGGCCATAAACAACTTGAAGAAAATCCATGGGATGTGTTCGAAACCATTTTTACCACCGATTCAATACATGAAGGAACCGTTGTTGAATTAATGGATAAAGGTGCTGTTATTGCATTACCTTACGGAGTTGAAGGATTTGCCACACCACGTCACCTGGTAAAAGAAGACGGTGGTAAAGTGAAACTGGATGAAAAACTTGATTTTAAGGTTATTGAATTCAACAAATCTGCAAAAAGGATCATTGTTTCCCACTCGCGTATTTACGAAGACCTTAAAAAAGCGGAGGATACATCCAAGAAAAAAGCCCAGAGTAAAGCAACTAAAAAAGCTATGAAAGTTGCTAATGAAAATATTGAAAAAACGACTCTTGGTGATATTTCTGAATTAGCTGCTTTAAAATCTCAAATGCTTGCAAATGAGAAAAAAGATGCTAAAAAAACTGATAAAAAGGAAGATACGAAAAAGGATACAGATAATTAGTTGTTTTCTGGTCATAATTTCGTAAATTGACTCATGCCAATAAAAGTTGTTAAAAACGAAAACCATACCCTCGTTAAGGTTTTAGCTGAAAGGCTTGATACATCAAATGCTCCCGATTTAAAATCGGAGCTGGTTGTTATAAACAATAAAGGTGAAAAAAACATCATAGTTGACCTGAAAGAATGTACTTACTGCGATTCTTCAGGATTAAGGGCTGTATTGGTTGCCAACAGGCTTTGTGAAGATGCTATCGGAACTTTTATTTTATGCGGATTGCAACCCGATGTGGAAAATCTGGTTCGAATTTCGATGTTACACACTGTTTTGTTAATAACAAAAACAGTTGAAGAGGCTGAGGAATTATTAAATAAGAAAGAAAACCTTTAATTTTTCTTTCAGGGCAGTATTATGCCGTTTGAATTAACCATATTAGGAAGTAGTTCAGCAATACCTACTTCTACAAAATATCCAACCGCTCAGGTACTGAATGTACATGAGCGGTTTTTTTTGATCGATTGTGGCGAAGGCACTCAAATCCAACTCAGAAAATATAAATTCAAACTATTACGAATTAACCGGATTTTTATTTCACACCTGCATGGAGACCATTATTTCGGTTTGGTTGGGCTGATTTCAACTTTATCGCTGCTTGGAAATAAAAACGATATCCATATTTATTCCCATTCTGAATTAAAAGACCTGATTCAGGGGCAAATAAATTATATGAAAAGTGAAATGGAGTTTGAAGTGATTTACCATCCCCTCAATTTTAAAAAACCACAAATCGTTTTTGAAGATGAAAAAATATCGGTTACATCATTCCCTGTAAAACATTCTGTTCCTACATGCGGATTCCTTTTCAGGGAAAAGAAAAAGTTACCGAATATCAGGAAAGAAATGATTGAAAAATATCAGATCCCAATTAAAAACATTCAGGCAATAAAAGAAGGAGCAGATTTTATTACTGAATCAGGCGATTTTATATCTTTTAATGAACTGACCATTCCACCAAAAGAACCCAGGTCGTATGCATTTTGTACCGATACCGCCTATTTTGAATCGATTATTGACCAGGTTAAAGAAGTTGATCTGCTCTACCATGAAGCAACATTCAGGAACAACAAAAAAGAACTGGCAAACCAAACTCAGCATTCTACTGCTGAACAAGCAGCTACTATTGCAAAAAAAGCAAACGTGAAAAAACTGCTGATCGGGCATTTTTCAAACCGTTATAAAGAAACAGATGGATTTTTGCAGGAAGCATTAGCTGTTTTCCCTGAGACTTTCCTTGCAACTGAAGGGAATACCTTTAATATAAAACAAACAAAATAAACGGCTACCCTATTCAAAAAACCTGTCGCTGAAATTTACCAGGAATAATTTTTCTGTTGGACGGGTAAAAGCGGTATAAAGCCATCGCAGAAATTCCTTATCTATCATTTCTTCGGTAAGATAGCCCTGGTCGATAAAGACCGATTTCCATTGGCCACCCTGGGCTTTATGGCACGTAACAGCATAGGCAAATTTGACCTGAAGTGCATTATAATACGGATTGTCTTTAATTTTCTCCCAACGTTTCCTTTTGTTTTTTATCTCCATATAATCTTCACTGACAGCCTGATACAACCTACCTGAATCTTCAGACGTTAAAGATGCTGTTTCCAGTTCAATGGTATCAAGGAAAATTTTACAGTCAAATTCAACGTCTTTATAATCGATAAACCTCAAACGTACATCAGCAAAACGAAATCCATACAATTCTTCATATCTGTAAATTGACTCTATTTCAGCAATATCACCATTGGCAATAAAATCCATTTCTTCGTTTTCACCCATCCAGAAATAATTATTTTTGACAACCATCAATAAATCGCCTTTGCTGATTTCATCCTCCCTGTATAATATGGTTTTCCTGATCCCTTTATTGTACAGATTAGCCCGTTTATTCGACCGTGTAACCACTGATGTTTCAAAAATTCCGTATTTATCGTAACATTCTGATATTTTCTCTATCAGTTCGCCACCTGAAATTCGTTGAATATCATCAAAGTTTTCCAGGGTCACCGGGAAAAATCCGTTAAAATTTTCTTCATCGCTAATCAGTTGCCTGATTTGTGTTGCATTCACCAGAATCCCTGAATTTTCCGACTGACGCACAACATCGGTTAAAACGATTTCGTCAGCACCAAAACCATACTGTTCAAGTTCAAATATTTCGAGAGCCGGGCTTATGTTTAATCCAACAGGCGGAAGCTGGGCAGTATCACCAACCAGAATTAACCTGCAGTTTTGCCCCGAATAAACATATTCCACCAAATCGTCGAGCAGGCGACCGGAACCAAAATTGCTGGTTTCGAATGATTGGTTTGATATCATAGACGCTTCATCGACAATAAAAAAAGTGTTTTTATAGAGGTTTTTATCCAGTACAAATTTCCCCATACCATCAGAGGAAGATTTTTGCCGGTATATTTTCTTATGAATTGTAAAAGCCTGTATACCAGCATAGCTCGACAAAACCTTGGCTGCCCTCCCAGTAGGCGCCAGTAAAACACTCTTGATTTTAAACTTTAACAGGGCTTTAACCAATAGGGCAACCATCGAAGTTTTACCGGTCCCGGCAAAACCCTTTATTATAAAGATTTCATCTTCTTCAGGAGAAGAAATAAATTCGGCAAGTTTTTTGAGGAGCCTGACCTGGCTTTCCGTTGGCAAAAAGCTTAATTGTTCGGTTAAAACTGAATGTATGTGATTTTTAATCATAGGGGCTAAATTAATATTAGTTAAACGAAAGTAATTTATTTTTTTTCTTAAATTTGCAAGCTATCGAAAGAACCTATTAAAAAATATAAAATGAGAACAGTACTTCAAATTATCCTTTTTATCGTAGCATTGGGTCTGGCTTATTTGATTTACAGCAGTATACAGAAACCGCTGGACTTTGATAAAGCAAAAACAGAAAGATACAATGCTGTTATTGAAAAATTAAAAGATATCCGCAGAGTTCAGGTTGAATATAAAAATGTTTATGGAAGATATACCGGAAGCATGGATACATTAATCAACTTTATTAAATATGATTCAGTAAAAACCGTATTTAAAAGAGGGATGGTAACCGACAGTATGATTGAAAAAGGTATTGATGAGAAGAAAGCACTTAAACTAGGTTTGATTATCAGGGATACATCCAAACAAAATGTGCTGACTTACCTGTTTACTAAAGATTACCCGGTTGATGACCTGAAATATGTACCTAATATTGATGAGAAAGTTGAATTTCATATGGGTTCTACAATATATACTACCGGGTCAGGAATTAAAGTTCCTATTTTCGAGGCAAAAGCTCATAATAACAATATTTTAAAAGGGCTTGACGAACAGTTGATCATCAATCTGAACGATGAAAGGAGGGTGCTTGGAAAATACCCGGGCTTATCAGTAGGTTCGCTTACCGAAGCAAATAACAATGCAGGAAACTGGGAGTAATTTCAATGTATGAAATAAACTGCGTTGACGAAACTTTTGATCCGAATTTTACTACGGAATATATATTATCCATCCAGGTAGGCCTGGATGGATTTTCTTTTTGTATCCTCGACGATATAAGAAAAAAACACCTCGTTTTTAAACATTACCCTTTCCTTTTAAGCAACAATTTATTTCTACTGAAAGAAATCGATGAAATTTTTAAAAAGGAAGAAATCCTTAGTAAAAATTACAAACGGGCCCTAATTAGTTTTGCATCAAATAAATTTACTACAATCCCCCTCACCGATCAGGAAAATTATACCGATTCAACCTTTACATTAAACCATGTTAAAGAAAAGGATGAATTGATTCTTAATTCAACAGAAGACTTTTTCAAACTGAATATTATTTATACAGTCCCATCGGGGATTTACAATTTTATAACAGAAAAATTTGAAAAACCTGAAATTTCCCATCAGTTGAAAGTACTTTTAGGTATTATTTCCAGAAATAGCAATTCAAACAGAAGTGAAGCTTTGATATCTGTAAGTAAGCGGTATTTTACCATTATTCTTCTAAAGGAAGGGAAACTGAACCTGATAAATTCATATAATTATTCAAACAATATGGATTTTATTTATTATGTACTTCAGGTATTTAAAACAACTGAATTGAACATGAGCGAATCCGGTATTTTTCTGGCCGGTGAAATTAAGGAAGATTCACATTTGGTTGAATTTATTAGGAAACATTTTAACAAGGTTGAATTCATTAAACTGGCAAAAGGGTATCAATACAGCTATACATTTTCAGATATTCCTTCCCATATGTTTGCAGGAGTTATTAATCCCGAAGGATGAGGATTGTCGGCGGAAAATACAAAGGAAGGATTTTTAATCCGGGAAATAATTTCAGGGCCAGGCCAACAACCGATATGGCAAAAGAAGGGCTTTTTAATATTCTTACAAACAGGATTAACTTTGAAGAAACAGATGTACTTGACCTCTTTTCAGGGACAGGAAGTATCAGCCTTGAATTTATTAGCAGGGGAAGCAGGCATGTTACCCTGATTGAATCTGACCCGGTACATTTCAGATTTATATTACAAACAATCAATTCTTTGGAAATTGAAAATATCACCCCTGTAAAAACTGATGTTTTCAGGTTCCTTAATAGATGTGATTCCGAATTTGACCTAATTTTTGCCGATCCTCCTTTTAATTTAAAAAGATTGGATGAAATTCCTGATTTGATTTTCAACGCAAGTATTTTAAAACCCGGAGCTATCCTGATCCTGGAACATCCAAAAAACTACAATTTTTCTAACCACCTTCATTTTAAGGAGCTAAGAAATTATGGCAGTGTGCACTTCAGCTTTTTCCAATAAAAAAAGCCCCTCAAACCTGAAGAGCTTTTGCGGTGGCGATCCCGAGTCCCCGGGAAACCCGCGACTTATTTTTGCCCCTTAATTAATTGTTCATAGAAACTGTGGTTACGCTGCTTTTTCAGGAACCGTTCACGTTTTATTGCATCTGATTTCGTAGTAAATTCTTCGGTATAAACTACCTTCCAGGGCATTTTCCGGGAAGTATACCTGGATTTTCCGGTATTATGGTATTCTACCCGTTGTTCTAGGTCAGATGTATAACCAATATAATAACTTCCATCCTTTTCGCTCCTCAATATGTAACCCACATATTTATCCATAACAAAAAAAGCAGTTTCCTGAACTGCTTTTGCGGTGACGACGAGACTCGAACTCGCGACCTCCGGCGTGACAGGCCGGCATTCTAACCAACTGAACTACGCCACCATAAAATGGATGTATTTGAACAGACTTTATATTTTTAAAACAAGCGGTGACGACGAGACTCGAACTCGCGACCTCCGGCGTGACAGGCCGGCATTCTAACCAACTGAACTACGCCACCATGTTTTAAGAACCTATTGAAAACCATTAAAACTAGGTTTTTCAAAGTGATGCAAATATATATTTTCTTTTTTTTTCTGCAATAAGAAATGTTGTTTTTTTACCACTCTTGTATTTTTTTAAAAATCAACAACTTAACAAAATTTTATTGTTTGCTGTACATAAAAAGATTTGATTCTTTCAATTTATCTTCACCCTGCCATGTATAAGCTGCCAAAGTTTTTGTATTGGTTACACATGAATCAACACAACAGATATTGTTTTTTACGATAAAAGGGCCATTTCCGCGGCAATAATGACCAAAAAATACAATTGGTGAACTTTCAGGATAAAAATTAATACGGGGAAGAATTTCCGGGGGTATCGTATATCCGGGAAGTTCCATTTTACTTTCAAAAGAAATTTCATTGAATGTTTTATTTTCTGTTGATTCCCACCATTTCATCCTGTATGACCGGATATACCTTTTTTTATTATTACGCAGACTTAAGTCTGCAGGCATTTCGAAATAAATCCCTTTTGTCGACTGCCAGACACTCCTCCCAACTGGCGAATCAGGATTGTAATATATATCCCTTAATAGTGATTTCCTGATTTTTCCATCAGGAATAACTTCTTTTAAAATTTTTACATTTTCATCGATCCAGCATGCGTGAATTACCCTGAATTGTCCATTTTCAAAAAACAGGGGAAGAGTCCTCATCCAACGGCGATGGCTTTTCCATTCCTCCGGGTAATAACTGAAAGCTTTCCTGGTCTTAAAATAACCCGGATCATTTTTCTGAACCAGGCTTAATCCGTTCTGGTCTTTCAAATGAGCCAAAAGTACGTTCAATTCATGGTTCCCCAATATAGCGATTGCATTTCCGGCTTCAACCATATTCCTGATCAGTATCAATGTTTCCCTGACTTCCGGCCCACGATTGATAAAATCGCCAACAAAAATTGCTTTGTTAGTACTATGGGAATAAACAGTGTTCTTTTTTTTGTATCCCAGCCTTTTAAGCAACTTTTTTAATAATGAGGCATAGCCATGAACATCTCCGATAATGTCGTACATGTTTGTTCAATTAATACAACAAAGAAAAAAAATAGCTGCAAAAAAACAGCAGCTATTTTCAGGATTTATTAAGAAATACTAAATTTTACCAGAAATATGCATAGAATATTAATACTACAGCAAGAATAACAGCCGAATGTATTACATCCCACTTATTCCAGGATTCCCTGGTAATCCGTCTCTGTTCTGCAGATGCAGATCCAAAATATAGCCCCTGGATGGATGTGGCTTCTTTTCTTTCGGTAAAGAAACTGACAATAACCATCAGGATAATAATTGTAAAGAATATAAAGATTTCATAGTGCAGCCAGTTTGGTTCAACTATCAATCTGTAAATGAATCCATCACCTGTATCTCCCCCATAATAGATATTCAGCCCGAGGCGTAACATACCCAGGATAAAACCAACCACAAGCCCTGTAAATCCGGCAGTTGGAGTGGTTTTCTTTGAAAGAATACCCAAAAGGAAAACTGCTGCAATTCCAGGTGCCAGCAATGACTGTACATCCTGCAGGTATTCGTAGAGGACTTTTCCGAGACCCTTCATAACAGGTATCCATAGAATTCCAAGAATTACAATAACAACTGTGGCTATCCTGCCAACGATCACATAATGACGCGGTGAAGCATCTTTTTTGAATTTCTGGTAGAAGTCGACAGTAAATAACATGGCAGAGGAATTAAAGAGTGAAGCCAGTGAACTCATCAGGGCTGCAAGGATCCCCCCTACTACCACACCTGTAAATCCTCTTGGCAGTAATTCCTTTACAAGGGTTGAAAATGCAGCGTCGTTGGATGAAAAATCAATAAGGCCCTGTTTCCTTAAAGCAAAAGCGATCATCCCCGGGATAAGGAAAAGGAAAACCGGAGTAAGCTTCAGGTAGGCGCCAAAAATAGAACCCCTGCGAGCCTGCTTCTGATCACGACCTGAAAGTACCCTTTGAACGATAAACTGATCGGTGCACCAGTACCAGAAACCAATGATAGCAGAACCCAGTAATACTCCTGTCCAGGGATATACCGGATCCTTAGCCGACCTGATCAGGCTCCCCATATTATCAACCGTAGATGTGTAGTCAAGATGATCGGGGTATGTAACCGGAGTGGCCCTTACTATTTCCATCAGGTTATGCCATCCTCCAAGCTGGGTCAATCCAATTACCAGGATCGCAACTGATCCTGCAAGAAGTATCGGCGTTTGAAGTACAGATGTATAAAGAACCGCTTTCATTCCACCAAAAACCGTATATAATCCTGTAAGTACCACAAGGCCAATCGCACTAACCCAGAAGAAGTCGATCTCCTGATTAAATATTGTAATACTATCAATATTAAAAACATCCTTAAAAACAATACCTCCTGCATATACAGTTACAGCCACTTTGGTAAGAACATAGCTTACAAGTGAAATGACTGATAGAAAAGAACGGGATTTTGTATTATACCTTCTTTCCAGAAATTCGGGCATAGTAAATACTCCGCTTCTCGCATAGAATGGAACAAAAAGCCATCCCAGTACGAGGATCATCCATCCATGCATTTCCCAGTGGGCGAAAGCCATCCCACTCTCAGCTCCTGTTCCTGCAAGCCCCACGAGGTGTTCGGAACCAATGTTGGATGCAAAAATTGATGCCCCTATCGCAAGCCAGGTGGCATCTCTTCCAGCTAAAAAATAATCAGAAGTGTCTTTGTCTTTTTTCATCAGGACCCAGATAATAATACCAATGAGACCCACGAAAAAAATAGCGAGAATAATCCAGTCGAGTGTTGTCATGGTTTAGTATTTTAAGTTCAGTTTTAAATTATCAGTTCGACTTTTAAAAATAAATTTAATTTCTTATAATCCGCTTTAAAATGAATAATAAATATCAAAAAAAATGTGAAATTGACACTTTAAATAAAACCTCACAAAAAAGCTATCTTTTAATTCAGATAGCCTTTTTCTATAGTTTAGTAAAAAAAACAATTTATTATTCTGATATTTAATCTTTAAGCTTTGGCAATATCGTTTTTACAATCGGCATTTCCCATATCCCGTTTTCTTTTACAGGTATATTGATTCAGATTTTATTATTCACTTATTATAAATCAAGTTTGTGTGCCCCCTTGGCCCTTATAAATAATTTATGGCATGAGCCTTTACCGTATACATGCTCCAGAGTTTTTATATATTCATCGAGTTTCTCCTGAGGGACAAAAGCCTGAATAGTTCCTCCAAAACCACCTCCATGGACACGCCACGCACCACTGCCTTTTAATACCATTTCGCTCAAAGCAAGTGCAAGTGAAACAACTTGTTCATCTTTATGGACAACGTCAAAAATATTCTGATTATACATATAAGAACTGTATCCCGATTCTACAACCATTTCCAGGAAGGCTTTAAAATCGTTGTTTTCGAGAGCCGCAACCTGGTCGGCAACACGCTGGTTATCGCCCTGGAAATGATATGCTCTGAGGATTGCCCGGTCACCTGTTTTTTTACGTATTTCCGGAATTTTATCAACAATTTGTTCCAGAGTAACTTCCCTTAAAACTTTTGCACCCAGTTCTGCAGCCACCGATTTCATTTCGGTTGGCAACGAGGCATATTCAGCCTGAGATGCTGCATCGTCATGCCCGCCACCTACATCTGTAATAACCAATGAGAATCCTGTTGAAACAAAATCAAAATCAACTTCCTTT
>JAFGGF010000403.1 GCA_016930735.1 Prolixibacteraceae bacterium | reverse complement strand
ATCGGTTTCATTAAACTTTAAATAACTTTCATCCCCAATTTTACCCTGCCATGAAATTTTAACAGAAAATTTATATCCTGATTGCAACCATTAGGAATTAAAAATGTCTGTCAAAAACAGTAAAAAAGCGAAAACAATTAAACAACTTTTAAATGAAACAATTAAAACTACTGTTACTACTATGCTTTATCTCTGTTTTGGGATTAGCGCAAAATGTTACCCTCAGCGGATATATAAAAGATAAAGCAAGTGGAGAAGCCCTGATTGCAGCAACCTGTTATCTTCCTGAAATACAGACAGGTGTAATCAGCAATGCATATGGTTTTTATTCAATCACAGTTCCAAAAGGGAATTACAACATCAGTTTTTCATATATTGGTTATAAGACTCAAACTTCCTCATTTCAATTAAATGAAGACCAGCAGCTTACCATACTTATGGAAGAAGACACAGAACAACTTGAGGAAATTCTGGTAACCAGTGAACGTAAAGACAGGAATGTGGAAAGTACTGATATGAGCATGGAAAAAGTATCGATGAAGCTGGTAAAAAAACTTCCTTCGTTTATGGGTGAGGTTGATGTATTGAAAACCATAACTTTGTTGCCCGGCATCCAAAGCGGCGGCGAGGGAAGTTCTGGTTTGTATGTGCGTGGCGGTGGTCCTGATGAAAATTTACTGATCCTGGACGAAGCACCTGTTTACAATGCATCCCATCTGATGGGATTCTTTTCTGTTTTTAATTCCGATGCAATTAAAGACATCCAGGTTTACAAAGGTGGGATTCCTTCCGAATTTGGAGGTAAAGCATCATCGGTGATCGATATTCGCATGAAAGATGGAAACAGCAAAGAATTTCATGCCGATGCAGGAATTGGAAGCATTTCCAGCCGCCTTACTTTACAGGGACCGGTGATCAAAGACAAATGGAGTTATATTATTTCAGGACGGAGGACTTATGCCGATGTGGTTGGCAGGCTGGCAGGGCTTGATGCACTAAAAAACAATTCACTTTATTTTTACGACCTGAATCTGAAAACCAATATCCAGTTAAATGATAATAACCGGATTTTTATTTCCGGGTACACAGGTGATGATAATTTTTCTCTCGGAGAATCGATTTATATGAAATGGGGAAACCGTACCGGCACTGTACGCTGGAACCATATTTTCGGAAACAGGTTATTTTCCAATACTTCAGTTATTTATTCAAAGTACGATTACAACCTTGGTGTGCCCGAAGGCGGAGCTGACCAGTTTGACTGGTCTTCAAAGATCAGGGACCTGAATATCAAAGAAGATTTTACATGGTTTATGAATTCAGAGAATCAGATCGATTTTGGCATTAACTTTATTTACCACCATTTTGAACCGGGAAATATTAAAACCGGCGATAATTCATTTTACACTGATCTGAACCTGACCAATTACAATGCCCTTGAAAACTCAATCTATGTTTCGAATGAACAAAAAATAGGAACACGTTTCAGTATGAAGTACGGGATCAGGTTATCTATCTTCCAGCAAATAGGCGAAGGGAAAGTACGGGAATATATGAATCCGGATGCACCTTCTGCATACGAAGTAACTGACATAAAAACGTACAAAAAATGGGAAAAGATTGATAATCCGTTTATTAATATAGAACCCAGGTTTTCAATTAAATACACCTTAGATAGTGAAAGTTCTGTAAAAGCTTCTTATAATCGCATGGTACAGAACCTCCACCTGATCTCAAATACCAATTCTCCAACACCACTTGACATTTGGCTGCCAACAAGCAAATACATCAAACCACTGATTGCCGACCAGATAGCTGTCGGATATTTCAGGAACTTTAAAAACAATGCTTTTGAAACCTCGGCAGAGCTTTATTATAAAAATATGAAAAATGTACTCGATTATAAAGACGGCGCTGAACTATTCCTGAACGAGGACCTTGAAACAGAGTTGCTTACAGGAACCGGGTACTCTTACGGATTGGAACTTCTGATGAAAAAACAGGAAGGCAGAATTACCGGCTGGGCAAGCTATACTCTGGCAAAAACTATGCGCAAAATACCGGGGATAAACGATGGCAAGGCATATCCGTCAGCTTACGACCGGACGCACGATGTTTCCCTTGTAGTGAATTATGAATTAAGCAAACGATTTACTTTATCAGGCAATTGGGTGTTTGCTACCGGAAATCCGACTACCTACCCCATTGCTAAATACGATGTCCAGGGAAATACAGTTTATCAGTATGCAAAACGAAACAGCAACAGGATACCTGACTATCACCGCCTTGACCTTTCCCTGACTTATGATCCGAAAAAGAATGAAAACCGGAAGATAAAACGGACATTAAATCTCTCACTTTATAATGTTTATGCAAGAAGGAATGCTTATTCAGTATCATTCAGGCAAAATGAAGATAATCCAATGGTGTCTGAAGCCACAAGACTTTCCATCATAGGTTCAATAATCCCTGCAATTACTTACAACTTTAACTTTTAAAAAGATGAAACGATATATATTTCCAATTTTAGTATTAGTGATTTTCATATTTACTTCGTGCGAAGATGTTATCGAGGTAAAACTCAGTGATGAAGAAGTGGATTTATATGCTATTGAAGCAAAAATCACAACTGATGATAATCCATATGTTTTTATGTACAAAGGTATCAGGGTTGATAACGACCAGGCTTACCCGGGAGTCAGTGGCGCTGTTGTAACGATTTCGGATAACAGCCAGCCACAAAAAAGTTTGATTTTACAGGAAGACAGCAATGTTCCTGGTTTTTATACCGTACCGGAAGGTGAAAACTATATCGGAGAAACAGGCAAAGAATATACTATTACCATTGAACATGATGGAATTACACTTTCAGCTACCGATATATTAAATCGGGTAGAGCCTATTGACTCAATTCAGGTTAGGTCATCCTTACGTGGAGAAAAACAATTCCTTGGAGTTTTTACATACGGTAAAGAAACTCCGGGTATCGGAAATTTTTACAAGTGGGATATTTATGTTAATGATTCGTTACTTAATAGCGCTGAATATATGATGGTTGCAAGCGATGAGCTGGTTGACGGGAATTACGTTTACAGTTTTGAGATTTTTACCGATTTCCATGATCCGAATGATGATTCTGAAAGAATTTTAAATTATATGGATACTGTCTTGGTGAAATAAACATCGCTTTCATCAACAACTTACTATTTTTATTATCAGTTGATTGAACAAAGTTTCTCAGGCGGTTTATTCAGTGTGCCAAATGCCAATGTCAAAGGGAATTTTAAATCGAGTGACGGCAAAACTGTCCTGGGGATTTTTGCAGCGCAGGATGTCTCGGTTTCAAACAAGGTAATTATTGATGAAAGTATTGAAAACCAGCTGGAAGATTAACCAAAAAAATATTTAACAGAGATTATTAAAGTTTGATAATTTTAAAGTCCTAGTTAAAAAAGAATTCAAATTTTTCCTCTGATTCAGCAGAAGACATTTTATAGGTAATATGGAACAGATAATGCCGGAGTTTTAATATTTCGTTGTACAAATCAGAATATATTACTCCGGCTTTAATTTTATAGACACCCTTACGCAGGTTTTTATAATGTTCGGTCTGAAGCTTTAATCCAATTCTTTTAAGTTTGTTATTAACCGCTTCAATTTCATCCACACTGACTTCCTCTCCGCTGTCGCTAAAACAAATCATCATTTTTTGAACCAGTTTTTCGACAGGCTCAAAAAATGTTTCCAGGTTCTTTTTAATTTCTGAGGTAAAATCAATATCAGAGTCTTTTTTCCTTTCCATAATAAGAGCAATGGAATTACAGGAATCAGCAATGCTTTCCAGTTGGGATATCAGGATCAGCATCATATTAATGTTTTCAGTTCCCGGTTCACTCACCGACCCGGCTGAAAGCTTTGTCAGGTATGAAGCAATGTCGATTTCCGTATTGTCCGATATTTCCTCATATTTT
>JAFGGF010000073.1 GCA_016930735.1 Prolixibacteraceae bacterium | reverse complement strand
TCAACGTACATTAACAGGTGAAGAATCATTGTATGCGCGAATGAGGATTGTCAATGCGGCAGTGGCAGCGCGAGTGCAACCACTGGATTCGGTTTTTTCAGAATTTGAAAACGTGGATTTAATTCGTAAAAATGCTGTAATATCGAAGAAATTAGGTTTTACCGGAGTGGGATGCATCCACCCTTCTCAAATTAAAATTATCAGGGATGTTTATATTCCTGAAGAAAATGAAATTGAAAAAGCAAAAGAAATTGTTTCAGCCTTTTACAAAGCCCAGTCGGAAGGGAAAGGAGTAATTGCTGTTGGTTCAAAAATGGTGGATCCGCCTGTGGTTAAAAGAGCATTGAAAATCATTGAAAACGCAGTTGAAGCAGGAAAACTGGAAAAAAATTGGAGGGCAGGATATGAAGGATAATCTGGTAAAAAATGCTGCGGGGCGCCGGGTGCCAACCCGGATTAACGGAGAAGAAGTTATCCCTTTTAAAGGAATTAATAAACACCGTCCAGAAGGTGTAAAATATGCTCCACCTATTCCGGTATGTTACGATTTTCCAAAGGATGGAAACAAAGTAGTAGAGTCGCTGAAAGTTGCATTACAAAAAGCGGGTTTAAAAGATGGAATGACCATTTCCACGCATCATCATTTGCGCGATGGTGATTTTGTGGCCAACATGGTTTTTGATGTTGCACATGAACTTGGAGTTAAAGATTTGAGGTGGTTTCCTTCAGCATCGTTTCCTTGCAATACCCATTTAATTCCTTACCTCGAAGAAGGTACGATTAATCGGATTGAGGGAAGTATGAACGGTCCACTTGGTAAGTTTACTTCCGAAGGGAAAATGAACGGAGTGGCAGTTTTACGCTCGCATGGGGGCAGGGTACAGGCTATTCAGGATGGAGAAGTGAAAATTGATATCGCTGTTATGGCAGCGCCCTCTTCTGATTTTTTTGGAAATGCAAATGGTTTGTACGGGAAATCGGCTTGTGGTGTGCTGGGTTATACCGAAATGGATGTGCAATACGCTGATAAAGTAATTGTTGTTACCGATAACCTTGTTAAGTTTCCATGTACTCCGATGCAAATCATTGGCAACTATGTCGATTATGTGGTTGAAGTGGATCAGATCGGAAATCCGGAAAAAATAGTATCGGGAACTACACAGATTACCCGTAGCCCTGACCGGTTAAAAGTAGCAGAATATACAGCGCGCTTCTGTGAAACTGCAGGTATAATTTACGATGGGTGCATCATGCAATCGGGTGCCGGAAGTATTTCACTTGCTATTGGTGTTTTCTTTCATGAAATTATGAAAAAGAATGGATGGAAAGCCAGGGTAAGTTATGGAGGTAGTACCAAATATTCGGTTGCAATGCTTGAAGATGGCACGTATGAAAATATTCTGGAGGGGCAGCTTTTTGATACGGCTGCAATCCAATCATTAAAAACCAATCCGAATCATCATAGTTATTCGGTTTTTAATGGTTACAATTTCCATTCAAAAGGCAATCTGACAACCATGATCGATGTGGTTACCCTTGGTGCGACCGAGGTAGATATTAATTTCAACGGGAATGTGGTTACCCACTCCGATGGATTGTTACTGCATGGAATAGGAGGCTGGCAGAATTGCCTGCATGCAAAAAATACCATTTTGGCGGTACCGCTATTCCGTGACAGGATTCCGGTAATTGTTGATGAAGTAACGACTCTTTGCGGGCCCGGTGAGATGATTGATGTTGTGGTTACCGAAAGGGGGATTGCAATAAATCCACGGCGTATTGACTTGATTGAAAAAGTAAAAAATACAGATTTGCCAATTAAAACAATTCAGGAATTAAAGGAGGAAGCAGACAGGATTTGTGGAAAACCGCAAAAACCACAATTTACAGATAAAATTGTGGCAGCCATTAAGTGGATCGATGGTACTGTTATAGATATAGTAAGACAGGTGAAGAAGTAAAGAGTTGGCAGTTTACAGTCACAGTTTCCTGTGTTCAGTATACAGTACACAGTAAACAGACATAACAAATTACTAATAACGAATATCTAATATCTGAAAATAAACGAATAAATATGATAAAAAGAACAATTGTAACACTTCCGGGAGACGGCATCGGAAAGACCGTTCTTGAAGAGGCAGTAAGGGTGTTGGATGCAGCCGGATTTCAAGCCGATTATGTGCATGGTGACATTGGATGGGAATTCTGGAAATCGGAGGGCAATCCTTTACCGGAAAGAACCATTCAATTGATTGAGACGTATAAAATAGCTCTGTTCGGGGCTATTACTTCCAAACCCAAGGATGAGGCTTTTAATGAGCTCGCTCCTGAATTAAAAGAAAAAGGACTGGTTTATTCAAGCCCGATTGTTGGCCTTCGCCAGCACTTTGGCCTTGATATTTGTTTACGACCATGCCATTCTTACAAAGGAAATCCGTTGAATTTTATCAGACGGGGGAAAGATAATTTGATTGAAGAACCAGAGGTTGATGTTGCTATTTTTCGTCAGAATACCGAAGGATTGTATGGCGGAGTAGAATGGAGCAATCCTCCTCAGAAAGTTTATGATGCTTTGATGACACATCCAAAGTTTGTAAAAAATTTTGGTCAGGTTCCTGTTGATGAAATTTCTGTTTCCACAAGGATTTTTACCAGAAGAGCTACTGAAAGGATTCTTATGGCAGCGTTCCAACATGCTCAGAAATATGGTTATAAATCGGTTACCCTCTGTGAGAAACCAAATGTAATAAGAGAAACTTCTGGCATGATGTATAAAATGGCCAAAGAAATTCAGAAAAATAAGTTTCCTGAAATTGAACTCTGGAATACCAACATCGATGCCCAGATGATGTGGCTGACTAAAAATCCGGAAGATTATGGAGTAATTGTAGCAGGCAATATGTTTGGCGATATTGTTTCAGATGCTTTTGCCGGATTGATAGGCGGGCTTGGGTTTGCCTGTTCAGCCCAGTACAATCCTGATTCCGGAATTGGAGTATTTGAACCTACCCATGGTTCGGCGCCAAAATATGCCGGATATCCTGTTTCGATCGTGAATCCGGTGGCAATGATTGAATCAGCCTGTATGATGCTCGATTTTATTGATGAACAACGTATCGCTTTCAAAATAAGAAAGGCAGTGGCTCAGGTAATTGCTGAAGGAAAAGTCAGGACTTATGATATGGAAAAACTGCCCGGCAACCCGGAAGTACTTGAAAAAGGTGCTGCTTCAACCCGTCAGATGGCAGATGAAATAATCAGTAAATTGTAAGTTATGGAAGAAATATATGAATTATGGCCCGAACTGAACTGGATTGCAGATGACGATTTAAGGCATAAAACAGCGAACACCTGGAAACTCGCTCTTGAAAAGAGTATTCTGAAAGCTGATAACCTGAAAAAAATACCGTTTACCTTACTTTGCGGTCCTGATATGAAGGTTAGTTTTATGGATCATAAAAGGGCTGTTGTACACATCGCTTTTGAAAGCGGTAAGAAAGTTCAGGAGTTTTTTAAAGATGAACTGCCAGTAAATATGGATGTTTTGATAGCAGGGGCAATCCTGGCTGATGTGGGAAAATTGCTTGAGTACGAACTGGATGAAAAGGGAAATGCTGTCCAGGGGGAATACGGGAAATACCTGCGTCATCCGTTTTCCGGTGTTTCCCTGGCCGAAAGTTGCGGAGTACCGGCGCCGGTGTGCCACATCATTGCAGCACATGCCGGTGAAGGTGATATGGTTAAACGTTCAACCGAGGCATATATCGTCCACCATGTTGATTTTATGACATTTCTTCCATTTAAATCCCGCTTAAAATAAATCCTGATTTATCCGGATAAAAATAAAATTATGACGATAATTGAAAAGATAATAACTGCACATTCTGAACTCACCGAGGTTAAACCTGGTGACATTGTTGATATGGTAATAGATGTGCGCCTTGCCCGTGATTTTGGAGGGGCTAATGTTGTTAAAAATCTTGAGGATAATAACCTGAAAATTGCCGACTCAACAAAAACATGGTTCACCTTTGACTGCAATCCGGGAGGTTCTGATCAGAAATATGCAGCTAACCAGCAAACATGCAGGATTTATGCGCGAAACAATGATATTACAGTTTATGATATAAATTCCGGGATCGGAACCCACCTTGCAATTGACAAAGGATTGGCTTATCCCGGTTGTACTTTGGTTTCAACCGATTCACATGCCAATATTCTTGGAGCCATTGGTGCATTCGGGCAGGGAATGGGTGACATCGATATTGCTTCAGCCTGGGCTTCAGGAAAGGCCTGGTTTAAAGTTCCGGAATCGGTAAAAATCATTTTTAAGGGAGAGCGGAAACTGGGGATTTCAGCAAAGGACTTTGTTTTGAATATGCTGAAACAGTTTGGCGCAAATTCGATGCTCGGTTATTCACTGGAATTATATGGTGATGAAATAGATCAACTCTCGCTTGATGAACGGATTACAATAGCCTCAATGGCAACAGAAATGGGAGCAATTGCAATTTTAATTCCTCCATCAGAAGAAGTGGTCAGTTATTGTAATTCCCGATCAGGAAAATTATATGAACCGGTTTTTGCAGATGCCGATGCTGTTTATGCAAAAGAAATGGAAATTCAGGTTTCCGAATTTAATACAGTTGTATCAAAACCCGGAAAACCTCATGATGTAGTATCGATAAATGAAGTTTCCGGATTAAAGATTGATTCAGTATTTGTGGGAAGTTGTACCAACGGCAGGCTTGAAGATATGTATGTGGTTGCTGAAATTCTGAGAGGGCAGAAAATAGCACCCGGAATTGTATTTAAAATAGTTCCGTCAACCGATGAAATATGGAATAAATGCCTTGAATACGGATGGATTTCTGTTTACAAGGAAGCAGGTGCTTTAGTCAGTAATCCGGGATGTGCCGGATGTGCCTCGGGGCAGGTTGGGCAGAATGGCCCGGGTGAAATAACCATCAGCACCGGGAACCGAAATTTTACAGGGAAACAGGGTAAAGGAGATGTTTATTTGGCATCACCTGCAGTTGCAGCTGCTTCAGCAGTAGCTGGTTTTATTACCACTCCTGATGAAATTCCCGAGAGCCCTGTTGAATTTGAAAAACTGAATGCTGAAAAAAAACCACATTCGGGAAATATCAAAAATGAGATAAATAAAAAACCAATGGTTATTGAAGGGCGAATGTGGTTCATTCAGGAAGATAATATTGATACCGATATGATCTATCATAACCGCCATTTGTCGGTAACTGAAATTAATGAGATGGGGCAGTATGCTTTTGGAAACCTGAAAGGTTGGGAAGACTTTTCAGGTAAAGCAAATCCCGGTGATATAATTGTTACAGGTGAAAATTTTGGTGCAGGAAGTTCACGGCAACAGGCTGTCGACTGTTTTATTTCGTTGGGAATTCAGGCTATAATTGCATATTCTTTTGGTGCAATTTACGAACGAAATGCCATTAATGCAGGTTTTCCTGTACTAACTTTTGATTCAAATATAAATATCAATTTTAAAAACAATGATTATATAAAAGTGGATTTTGATAATGGAATTCTGGAAAATATTTCAAATGGGGGAAAAATGAAAATAACTGCTTTTTCAGAAGTTCAGAAGGAAATTTATAAGAGGGGAGGGCTTTTAAAAAACTGATTATGAAGGGAAAAACATTTGCAGAGAAAATATTTAATGCTCCTGCAGGAAGCATTGTTTTCAAAAAACCGGATATTGTTTTAACACACGATAATACTTCCAGCATTGAGAAAATTTTTCAGAAAATGAGTGGAAAGGAAATTTTTGATTCTGACCAACTAATGGTTGTACTTGATCACAATGCTCCTCCAACCACAAGTAACCTGGCTAACAGTTATCAGGTCATTCGGAATTTCGGCAACAAACATCAGGTCAGGAAGTTTTATGATGTGGGTGAAGGAATCTGCCACCAGTTGATGAGCCATCATGCAAAACCGGGAATGGTGGTTGTTGGCAGCGACAGCCATACATGCACAGCCGGTGCGTTTAATGCTTTTGCAGCAGGTATCGACCGGACAGAAGCTGCCGGATTATGGAAAAAAGGGGAGACCTGGTTCCGGGTTCCTGAATCATTTAAAATAACATTAACAGGAGAATTTCCGAAAGGAGTGTATGCCAAGGATCTGGCATTGTTTATAATAGGAACGATTGGCTCAAGCGGAGCCGATTATATGTCCATTGAGTTTCATGGCAACGGTGTTGAAAAATTAACTGTTTCCGACAGGATGGTAATTGCAAATATGGCTTCCGAAATGGGTGCCAAAAATGCTGTTTTCCCCTGTGATGAAAGGCTCAGAGCCTTTCTGAATGGTTCGGGTTACGAACCGGTGTGGGCTGATTATTATGCAAATTATTCAAGAGAACTTGAAATAGATTTGAGTTCACTGGTACCCATGGTTGCCTGCCCTCACAAAGTCGATAATGTTTTCAGTATCGGGGAAATTGGCGAAATCGCCGTTCAACAGGCGTTGATCGGCACCTGTACAAACGGACGACTGGAAGATTTACGTGTTGCTGCCAAAATTCTGGAAGATAAAAAAATCCCGAAGGGATTTCAGCTGCTAATAATACCTGCTTCCCGTGAAATTTATACTCAGGCTTTGTATGAAGGTTTAATTGAAATATTCCTTGAAGCCGGTGCCAATATTCTTTCTCCATCCTGTGGCCCTTGCCTGGGAACCGGTCAGGGAATTCCTGCCGATGGTGTTAATGTAATTTCTACAGCCAACCGCAATTTTCCGGGAAGAATGGGAAATAAAAATGCTAATATTTACCTGGCTTCGCCTGCAACAGTTGCCTGGTCGGCGATTAGTGGAAAAATTATTAACCAGAAGTCAGAAAATCAGGTTCTTTTTATTTCAAAACCGGAAAAAAGAAAAAGTAAAAATGAAATAGGCAGGGATGAAAACAGGTACTCAAACAGAATCTGGAACTATGCCGATATTGATGACCTGAATACTGATCAGATGTTTGCCGGAAACCTGACTTATGAAGTGGTAAGCTCGGAACCAGAAAAAATAAAACCTCATCTTTTTAAGGGATTTGATCCAGAGTTTGCGGAAACAGTTCAGTCAGGTGATATTTTAATTTGCGGTGATAATTTTGGTTGCGGCAGTTCGCGTGAACACCCGGCTGTCGGACTGGCATTTGTTGGAGTAAAAGCTGTTATCGTAAAATCGGTAAACCGGATTTTTTATCGTTCGGCAATTAACCAGGGATTGCCATTAATCGTTTTACCAAAGGCAGTAGAATTTTACAAGCAGGGCAATATGGTAGAAGTCATTTTAGAAAAAGGATTGATAAAAATTGAAGATACAGAATTCAGTTTTGAACCACTCCCGGATAAATTGCTTGAAATATTAGGCAAAGGCGGGTTGGTTAACTGGATGTCGGAAAGTACATAAATTAAACAGATATAATTTTAAAATAAATAAAATCATGGAAGATTTTGGAATAAAGACAGCTTTGGAAGAGTTGGGAATAAAAGAAGTAAACCATGGAGTTTGCACAGGTACAGAATGGAAAAAGTCGAACGGGAAATTAATTGAATCTTTTTCCCCCTCCGACGGTAAACTGATTGCCCGTGTTCAGCAATGTGATGCCGGTGATTATGATGAGGTTATTCAAGTTGCTAAGGAAGCATTTAAAGTATGGCGTATGGTTCCTGCCCCGAAACGTGGTGAAATTGTGAGGCAGATAGGCAACGAGTTGAGGAAATACAAGGAACCTTTAGGAAAGCTGGTTTCATACGAAATGGGGAAAATATATCAGGAAGGATTGGGTGAAGTACAGGAAATGATTGATATTTGTGATTTTGCAGTTGGGCAATCACGCCAGTTATATGGTTTTACAATGCATTCTGAGCGTGAAAAGCACCGCATGTACGACCAATACCATCCTCTGGGAATTGTTGGGGTAGTTTCTGCATTTAATTTTCCGGTAGCTGTCTGGGCATGGAATGCTATGATTGCGCTTATTGCAGGAGATGTTGTTGTCTGGAAACCATCATCGAAAGTTTATTTATGTGCAGTTGCTGTGCATAAAATTGTATCAACGGTCTTAAAAGAAAATAAGGTTTCTGAAGGTGTGCTGAACCTGGTAGCTGCCGATTCAAAAATGCTGGGAGATAAACTGTTTTCCGATAAAAATATTCCATTGGTTTCATTTACAGGGTCAACTAATATCGGTAAAAAAGTTGGAAGGCTGGTAGGAGAAAGGCTGGGGCGTTCAATCCTTGAACTGGGTGGAAATAACGCAATAATTATTACTCCCGATGCCGATCTTGAAATGGCACTCCGCGCTGTTGTTTTCGGGGCAGTCGGAACCTGCGGCCAGCGCTGCACTTCTACCCGGAGGATTATTTTACATGAATCAATTTACGATCAATTTAAACAAAAACTGGTTACGGTTTACGATAAACTCCCAATTGGCCATGCACTTGATCCGAAAACGCTGGTTGGCCCTCTTGTTGATAGATGGGCAGTTCAGGGCTTTTTAGATGCAATTGAGAGAGTGAAAAATGAAGGTGGAAATATTATTACCGGAGGTGTAGTACTTAATGGTGAAAATTTCAAATCAGGATTATTTGTAAAACCCTGTATTGCAGAAGTAGAAAATCACTATAATATTGTTCAGGAAGAAACATTCGCCCCACTTCTTTATTTGATAAAATATACTGACCTGGAAGAAGCAATCCGGATTCATAACGATGTGCCACAGGGATTATCCTCAGCTATGTTTTCAACCAATATGCTTGAAACAGAAAGATTCCTTTCACATGAAGGATCCGATTGCGGAATTGCCAATATTAATATCGGAACATCGGGAGCTGAAATAGGTGGTGCTTTTGGTGGTGAAAAAGAAACAGGAGGTGGCAGGGAGTCAGGTTCCGATGCCTGGAAAGCTTATATGAGAAGGCAAACCAATACGATTAATTTCAGTACTGAACTTCCACTGGCACAGGGAATAGAATTTAATGTTTAAATAGGAATAAAAAATAACGGCGAACCAAGTAGTTCGCCGTTTGTATTATATAACGGAGTAATTATCCTCCACTGTTCATCGAAATAAGGAATTCCTCGACCGATTCTGTTTTCATCAACCTGTCGCGCATAAATTCCATTGCTTCCAGCGAATTCATATCGCCCAGGTAATGACGCAAAATCCATATTTTGTCCAGAACATTTTTTTGCAGGAGTAAATCTTCGCGCCTTGTACTTGATACAGGAATATCGACAGAAGGGAAAATTCGTTTGTTCGAAAGTTTCCTGTCGAGTTGAAGTTCCATGTTACCGGTACCTTTAAATTCTTCAAAAATAACATCATCCATTTTTGACCCGGTTTCAGTAAGGGCTGTTGCAAGGATTGTTAAGGAACCACCTTCTTCAATATTTCGTGCTGCACCAAAGAATCGTTTTGGTTTGTGAAGTGCATTGGCATCAACACCACCTGAGAGCACTTTTCCAGAAGCAGGCTGAACGGTGTTATAAGCTCTTGCCAGACGGGTAATGGAATCAAGTAATATTACAACATCATGGCCGCATTCTACAAGCCGTTTTGATTTTTCCAAAACAATATTTGCTACACGGACATGTTTTTCTGCAGGTTCGTCAAATGTTGAAGCAATTACTTCTGCATTTACACTTCTGGCCATATCGGTTACTTCTTCAGGACGTTCGTCTATAAGAAGTACAATCATATAAACTTCAGGATGGTTGGCTGCAATTGCGTTTGCAATTTCTTTTAAAAGGACAGTTTTACCGGTTTTCGGCTGTGCCACAATTAAACCACGCTGGCCTTTCCCGATCGGAGCAAACAAATCGATAATGCGTGTTGAAATATTATCATGCCCATTTCCGATAATTTCAAATTTCTGGTTCGGGAACAATGGTGTCAAATGGTCGAAAGGCACCCTGTCACGTATATAGTCAGGAGTTCGCCCATTGATTTCGATTACCTTAATAAGAGGGAAATATTTTTCACCTTCTTTTGGAGGCCTGATAGTCCCCATAACAGTATCACCTGTTTTTAAGCCAAAAAGTTTTATTTGCGACTGTGATACATAAATATCATCAGGCGAGTTCAAATAATTATAATCGGATGAACGTAGAAATCCGTAACCATCAGGCATAATTTCCAAAACTCCCGAATTTGTAATAATCCCTTCAAATTCGAAAGCTTTTTCATTTGCCCCGTTTTGATATTTTTCGGATTTAAATTTTTCCTGACTTCCCCTATCTTGATTACTTCTATCCTGATTACTTCTATCCTGATTATTCCTGTCCTTATTTTCTCTTTCCGGAAGATCAGTTTTTTGAGGTTTAGGTTCCCTCATTTCCTGCTCTGGTTTTTCAACCTCTGCTTTTTTAAATACAGGTTCTGGGAATTCAGCATTTACTTCCTTGTATTTTTTTTCTTTTGAAAATTCTTTAATAATGGCTTTAATTTGGTCATGCCTGGATGAAGGTTGCTCTTTTTGCTCTTTTTTGTTTTTATGTGGAGTCCCTTTCCCGTTTTTAAATACCGGTTCATGTGTTTCCATCCTTGGGCGTTTCCCTTTTCTTTTTATAAAATTGTCGTAATCTTTTTTATCAGATTCGTTTTCTTCCGCCTGGTTATCAGAATTTAGCCTAAATCTCTTTTTACTGGATTTATCATCTTTTTCTGATAGCCTTTCCTTCTTCTGTGCCTGCTGATTTTTAATCTCAGCTTCAAGAATTGCCTGTGTATCAAGAATCTTATAAATTAAATCCTGCTTTTTATATGATTCAACTTTTTTAATTTTTAACTCTTTGGCAATTTCCCTTAATTCTGACACCAACTTCTTATTAAGCTCTAAAATATCGTACATATTAAGTTATTATTTAATTCCTTTAACAGAAATCACTTGATTTAAAATTATATGGAACAAAGTTGGGATTGAGTCCAATGAATTCTGGCTGCAATTATAGTTATTTAGTTGTAATAAACCAAAATTCCTTTTCTTTTTTTAAAAATTATCTATAAACAAATATACTAAAAAGTATTATATACGCAAATTTTTGATAATAAAGTATTTATAGAAGTATTATTATTTGTGTCTTTCCAATTTTGAATAGAAACTTCAAAAAAAATTACAGATTTTTATTAAACTCCTGTTAAATTAATTATATTCATCCTCATGAAATAGCCTAAACCGATTATTTACAGAGATATAAACTGGGAAGGATGCGACAGCTCAAAATAACAAAACAGGTTACCAATCGTGATACTTTATCATTGGATAAATATTTGCATGAAATTGGTAAAGTTGAGTTATTATCTGCAGAACACGAGGTTGAACTGGCAAAAAGGATAAAAAAGGGTGATAAAAAAGCACTTGAAATATTAATTAATGCCAACCTGCGTTTTGTAGTCTCTGTTTCAAAACAATATCAGAATCAGGGATTAAGCTTACCTGATTTAATAAACGAAGGGAACCTGGGATTAATTAAGGCAGCCCAGAGATTCGATGAAACCAGGGGATTTAAATTTATTTCATACGCTGTTTGGTGGATACGGCAGTCTATTTTACAGGCATTGGCAGAACAGGCAAGAATTGTCAGGCTTCCTTTAAATAAAATTGGTTCTATAAATAAAATCAATAAAACATTCAGTAAACTGGAACAGGAATACCAACGCGAACCAACAGTCGACGAAGTTGCTGAAATTCTTGAAACCAGCCCTGAATTAATTGAAGATTCGCTCAATGTTTCGAGCCTGCATGTATCGATGGATGCACCATTAAAAGATGAGGATGGGAATAATATGTATGATGTAATGTTGAACAATGATTCACCCAGCCCTGATAACAGTCTAATATCCGGTTCATTAAAAAAAGAAATTGAACGTTCTTTGTCGACTCTTGGTGAGAGGGAAGCTGAAATTTTAAGATATTATTTTGGATTAAATAATAATCAACCGCATACGCTTGAAGAAATTGGTGATGAATTTGGGCTTACCCGTGAACGTGTCCGCCAGATAAAGGAAAAAGCAATAAAAAAATTAAAAAATCAGTACAGGAACAGGCTTTTAAAAGCGTATTTGGGGCTTTAAAAATGAAACAATTAATTGCACCGTCGATTTTAGCTGCCAATTTTAATAATCTTGGCAGCGAAATTCAAATGATCAATTCAAGTGTGGCCGATTTTATCCACTGCGATGTAATGGATGGAGTTTTTGTCCCGAATATTTCGTTTGGGATACCTGTTATCAGCAAAGTAAATAAAATAGCTGAAAAACCTCTTGATGTGCACCTGATGATTATTAATCCGGATCCTTATATAAAACGTTTTAAGGAAGCCGGAGCTTCAATTATTACTGTTCATCAGGAAACCTGTGTGCACTTGAACCGGACTGTCCAGTCGATTAAAAATGAAGGTATAAAAGCAAGTGTTTGTTTAAACCCACATACACCTGTTCATACGTTGGAAGATATAATAGAAGATATTGATATGGTTTTATTGATGTCGGTTAATCCGGGATTTGGCGGACAGAAATTTATTGAAAACACCTATTCAAAAGTATCGGTTTTAAAAAAAATGATTGACAAAAGGAATCCTGAATGTTTAATTGAAGTTGATGGTGGTGTAAATTACGAAACCGGTAAAAAACTTTTTGAAGCAGGTGCAAATGTGCTGGTTGCCGGCAGTTTTGTTTTCAATTCTTCCAATCCTGCTGAAACAATAAAAAGACTAAGAAACCTGTAACAGATTAATTTTGCGAACGAACATGTGTAAACTCATTACTGTGGGTTAATTCTTTAAGCACACAAGCTCCCGAACAGTTATTACACCCTTGAGAATGAAAAGCTTCATTTCTGCTTATCTTGTTCATCCTTTTTTTTGCAGGAATAAAAACAAGGAATATTTTATATCCGGCATATAAAAAAGCAAATAATACGATTATATATGTTAGTATTTCCTGTATCATAATTTCCTTAAACAATTAAATATTGAAAAGTTAATCAAATAATTAACATTCCAATCTGATAAACAACCATTCCTGCCAGCCATGCAAGTGCTGTTGTATAAACTACTGTAAAAAATGCCCAGCCCCAATGTCCTGATTCATTTTTAATAGTTGCAATCACTCCGATACATGGAAAATAAATCAAAACGAATATCAGGAAAGCAAGTACTGAAGGTGTATTAAATATTTTTTGCCCTGCTTTTTTCCCTGATTGAAAAGTTTCTGCCTTTAGTTTATTTTGCAGGTTGATAGAATTATCAGAATCAGCCTGGTATAAAACACCCATTGTGCTGATTATTATTTCTTTTGCTGGGAGCCCGGCCAGCAGGCTGATACTCATCTTCCAGTCAAATCCCAGCGGTTTCATCGCTGGTTCTATAATCTTTCCTAACCTCCCCAGATAAGAATTCGTTAGCCTGTCGGCATTCATTTCCTGCTGTAACTGTGCTATTTTCAAATCTTTTTCTGATTCAGCCAGGTTTTTACCTATTTCGACCTGTACGATTTGAATTTGATAATTTTTACTTTTTTCAGTTTCTCTGGGGAAGTATTCAAGGAACCAGATTATTATTACACCGATAAGGATTACAGAAGCTATTTTTTTCAGGTAATGGTGTGTTTTATCCCACATGTGGTATAAAATGTTCCTTAATGTAGGCATCCTGTAAACAGGAAGTTCCATAACAAAGGGCGTTTCCTTATTCCTGAAAATAGTTTTATTCAGTATCTGGGAAGTCATAAAAGCTATCAAAATCCCAAACAGGTAAATCCCGATTAAAATTAAGGCCTGGTATTTTTTGAAAAATGCTGAAATAATCAGTATATAAACAGGCAACCTGGCACTGCACGACATAAACGGAATAATAAGCATGGTAAGTATCCTGTCGCCTTTGTTTCTTAAAGTCCGTGTTGCAAGAATAGCCGGCACATTGCACCCAAATCCCATAATTAGCGGGATAAATGACCTTCCATGCAATCCAAAGCGGTGCATTATTTTATCCATAATAAAAGCTGCACGGGCCATATAACCACTTCCTTCAAGTAGCGAAATAAAAAAGAAAAGAATTAGAATATTGGGCAGGAAAACCAGTACACTTCCCGTCCCGCTGATAATTCCGTCAATAAGCAGGTCTTTAAACATTCCATCATGCAAGATTTTGCTTAACAGGTCACCCAGGGCTGAAACTCCTGAATCAATCCAACGCATTGGGTATGCCCCGATTTTAAACGTGGCAAAAAAAACGATAAAAAGCATAAACACAAACAAAGGGAATCCCCATAAATGATGGGTAAGCACCTGGTCAATTTTTTCTGACCTGGTTTTGGGCGCCGGTTTCAGCTTCATAGTTTCTTTTAATGCCCCGCTTATAAAACCATATTTTGCATCTGTAATTACCGATTCACTATCCTCATTTTCAAGCGATTCAATTCCCCTTATTTCTTTTTCCGTAGTCGCTTTAATTTCATCGAAATTTGTATAACCCGACAACAGTTCAATTATGTGTTTATCTTTTTCCAGCAATTTAATTGCCATAAAACGGGACGAAATTTTATCGGTTATAGGTTTATTTTCTTTAATTTTTGCCCTGATCTTTGAAATGGACGATTCCAGGTCTTTCCCGTAATTTATATGTATGTGCCTTGTTATTTTATCATTACCTTCGTACACTTCGATAACTTTGGAAAGTAAGGCATTAATTCCTTTGCCTTTTGAACTCACAGTGGGGATAAAGGGAATACCAAGCAACCTTGCTATTGATTCGTGATCGAGCTTTGTTTTTTGTTTTAAAACCTCGTCGAACATATTCAGGGCAACAACTACCCTGAGGTCCATATCGATCAGTTGGGTAGTTAAAAACAGGTTTCTTTCGAGGTTGGAAGCATCAATAACATTGATTACAATATCGGGGATTTGTTCATAAATGAATTTACGGACATAAATTTCTTCTGTTGAATAAGCTGTAAGGCTGTACGTGCCGGGAAGGTCATAAAAATTCAGTTTGTACCCATTTTGCCAGAATGAAGTTTTTTTAATGTCAACGGTCACACCACTGTAATTCCCAACCTTTTCTTTCGCCCCGGAAATATAATTATACAGAGTAGTTTTTCCGCAGTTTGGATTTCCGACCAAAGCAATATTGATTTCTTTCCCTTTTTCAAAAGAATTGGTTTGATTAATATTCCTGTCGATAACACCTTCAAAAGGAACTTCCTCTTTTTGTTTAAATTCCTTCATTGGAATTACTTCAATAAGTTCTGCTTCTGATTTCCGTAATGATATATTGTAGTTGAGAATTTTATATTCTGAAGGGCCATTAAATGGGGCCGATTTAATAACTTTTACAGTTTTTCCCTTAATAAAGCCCATTTCATTGATTCTCTTTCGAAATGATCCATGCCCCAGAACCTTAGTAATTACAACCTCTTCATTATTTTTAACCTCACTGAGCTTCAACTTCCTCTTCCCTTCTTGTTATTTAAATTAAATAAAAATTAGTGTGCAAATATATTTAAAATTCAGTTAAAAAATTAGGCAATAGGCGTATTTGTAGATATCTTATTATTAAATTTGCTTTGAATGAACAAGAGGTATGGAGGAAGAGGAATTTTATAATAAAATTAAAAAAGCCCTGGAGGAAATCCCGGACTCTTTCAGTATTCTGGAAGAAAAAATAAATATTGAAACCCAGACCTGGTATTTTAATTATTCAAACCGTTTAAAAGAAAAGGGACATTTGGGAAAATACCTGAAAATGTCGGATATTCTTTTCAGCGATGTTGAGATTGAGAAAAAAAGGGAAATACTTTGTGGCCTTGCCTCAGTAGCTGATGTAAAAGCTTATCGTATCATTGAAAAATATGTAAAAAATCCGGATACTTTGCTTAACGACTGGGCTATCCTCGCGTTACAGGAAAGCAGGATGCTCCTTCAGAGCTCAATCCTTGACGAACAGCAGGTTTATATTTCAACCGGTCTTGGCGGGAAAGGTAGCAATCTAAGATACAATGTGATTTTTACTTTTAAGGATTCTGCAAAAATACTCGAGCTATATCAGGAAAAGGTATTAAAAAACGAATTGGAAGATTTATTAAGATCACAAAATGGTGAGTTGGAAGATATAACCTTTTTCAGAGGATATACAGCCACCCATTTAAATTTACCTCTAAAAGCTCCGTTAAAAGAAATATTTAAAAACCTGGTAGCAACTGTAAATGATTTTGGCTCATTTTTAAGTGATGACGTAATTGTTACCAACGTTAAAACTTTATCAGAAAAAGAAATCAAAAGGATTATTGCCAGCCGGAAAGATTCATTGGATTTGGAATAAAACAATAAAATCAGTTTTGCCTCAGGCAATATCTGATATTGAAAAGAATGTGGGCTGGGTGGATAAAACAGACTAATTCAATAAACCATAAAATGGTATTGGTTGATTCGAAATATGTTTTTATATTTGCACCGCTTTATCACGGACCTGTAGCTTAATTGGATAGAGCACCTGACTACGGATCAGGAGGTTGGGGGTTCGAGTCCCTCCAGGTTCACGAAGGGTTACCAAAAATGGTAACCCTTTTGTTTTTTATTCAACCTCCACTATGTCTTTTTTCCGAAAATCCTTAATTTATACAAATTTATAAGTATTTGAAAATCCGCTGATTGTAAAATTCTTGTAAGGTTTTCCCTGATAGGATTTGTCTGTAAATGTTTCATTCTTGTAGGAATTTTCCTTAAAAATCCCCAAAAACCAGCTGTTTCAGGAGATTTTTAGCCAATACCTGAAATTCCCTTATCCAATAAGGTTTTATGATGGTTTTTATCAGGTTAGCCCCGATTTATCCACTGTGCCTATATGCCTAGTTTTGAACCATATAAGTTGCTTGCGTCGGGTCAATAAAAGCAAGCTGCAATAAGAGGTTCAAAAACAAACAAGAAAGAGATGAAGAAATTTTTACGTAACAAATTGGGAGGGTTTCTTTTAGGTTCTGCAATAATGCTGACTTCCCTTACAGCCAACTCCACAAATTACTATGTAAGTAATAGCGGGAACGATTCCAATTCAGGGACATCAACGTCAACTCCCTGGAAATCGCTTGATAAAGTAAACAGTTTTAATTTTAGCCCCGGCGATAAAATTTATTTCAAAAAGGGTGATAAATGGTTTGGGCAACTCAGGCCCAGAAGTGGCAATTCATCGGCCCGGATTACCTACGGTGCTTATGGATCAGGTTCAAAACCATTGTTGCACCAGGCAGTTGAATTAAATAGTACAGGTAACTGGGTAAATGAAGGTTCAAATATCTGGACCAGTGCTTCTTCAGGTGCAACCGGACCGGAAGTCCTTCCAAATACCAACTTCGATTCCAATCTGAATGGCTGGGATTTATATTATGCTGATGGCTATTATGCATCGATGGTTCGTGACGAATCTCAATATTATGAAGGCCCGGCATCTTTAAAACTTACAGATATTACCAGCGGATCAGGTTCTTATAATATTCAGTTGATGGCTGGCAATGGGGCGTTAAGCATTGAAGCCGGAACTGTTTATGAACTTTCTTTTTATGCGAAATCAACAGTAGCATTTACTCCTTCTGAAATTGTTATAATACAAAATGTGTCACCATACAGTTATTACGGCAGTTTTTCAGTAACACCTCCTCAAATTACAACATCGTGGAAAAAGGTTATAATGCTTTTTACAGCCAATACAACAGCAAATGATGCAAGCCTTCGTTTTATTTTGGGAAGTTCAATTCCAAACGGGGCTTCATTAAATATCGACAATGTCAGTTTACGCTCTGTTGAATCAAAGCCACTTAACAGCGATGTCGGTAATATTATTTTTAATAACGAACAATCCTGTGGTGTTAAAGTATGGAGCCGCTCAGATTTGAACCAGCAGGGAGAATATTATTATGATGGGTCATCGGGAACCGTTAAATTGTATTCAACTTCAAATCCTGCTTCTTATTATTCTGATATTAAATGTGCATTATCGGAGTTTATTATTGACCACAGTGGTGTAAATTATGTGATTTTTGAAAACCTTGCTTTAAAATATACAGGTTCCCATGGAATTGGTGGATCGGGAAATGCTTATAATATTTACAGGAATCTTGAGATTTCCTATATCGGAGGAGGTGCTCCTTATGGTCAAAATATCAGGTTAGGTAACGGAATTGAGTTTTGGGCAAATGCACACGACCATCTGATTGAAGATTGTCAGGTTTGGGAAGTGTATGATGCCGGGTTAACAAATCAAAGTACATCATCCTGCAGCCAGTATAATATCATTTACAGGAATAATGAAATCTGGAATTGTGAATACTCTTTTGAATTTTTTAATACTGGTTCGGGATCATCAACAAATAATATCCAATTTATAAATAATACCTGTAAAAATGCAGGGTCGGGCTGGGGGCACAGTCAACGCCCGGACCTTCGTGGAAGGCATATTTGTATATGGCAGGTTCCAAGCAATATCAGTAATTTTAAAATCGAAAATAACATCTTTTACCAGGCAACCGACTTTATGGTTACTATTGGTGGAGCCGTATCCTATTCACCAATTAACATGAATCATAACTGTTATTATCAGACCCGGACAAAAATGATAGAACTTACCAATGGATTAACTTATGATTCTGATGAATGGGATGCTTATATTTCACAAACCGGACTTGATAATGGCTCATTAAAAACAAATCCAAAACTTTCAGGTTTTAATTTATCTTCCGATTCTCCCTGTATTGACGCAGGGAATCCTGATTCACCGAATGATCCTGATAATACCAGGGCAGATATGGGAGCTAATTATTATTACCATGTTAATCAGGTGGCTTCTGTTTATACCAGTGAACACATTGGCATTTGTGAAGGCGAAACATACAATGGATGGAGTCAATCAGGTCAGTATGTACGTACATTAACTGCTTCTACAGGTGGCGACAGTATCATAACAACATACTTAACTGTAAATCCGGTTTATCATTTTACTGAAGTAGTAACCATAAACCAGGGGCAAACCTATAATGGTTGGAGCATAACCGGAGTTTATAATCGTACTTATGAATCGGTTAATGGCTGCGATAGTATTATTACTACCAACCTTACTGTAATTCCAAGAGTAGAAATTACCGAATATATAAGTATATGCCAGGGAGAATCCTATCAGGGCTGGACTCAATCAGGGACCTACGAACATGTTTTTGAGATGGTGGGAGGTGGAGATAGTATAGTTACAACTATCTTAACAGTAAATCCCAATTATCATTCATACGAACAGGTTACAATTAAAGAAGGACAAAATTACAAAGGCTGGTATATTTCAGGTGTTTATAGCAGAAACTATGGTTCTGTTTATGGTTGCGACAGTATCATAACCACTTACCTTACTGTCCTGGAAAGAGTTGAAACCTCAGAATATATAGAAATTTGTGAAGGTGAAAATTACAAAGGCTGGTATACTTCTGGGGTTTACCAAAGAGTTCTTGAAACTTCAGAAGGAGCTGACAGTGTTGTTACTACTTATCTGAACGTTAATCCTACATTTCTTTTTTCAGAAGGAATCACAATTAAAGAAGGTGAAAAATATTTTGGCTGGTCAACTAGCGGAATATATAGCCGTACATTTAATTCATCTTTGGGCTGTGACAGTACCATTATTACTTACCTTACTGTTTTGGAACGAAAATATGCTACAGAGAGAATAAGTATCTGTGAAGGCGAAAATTACAAAGGCTGGTCTGAATCAGGAGTTTACGAACGTAC
>JAFGGF010000402.1 GCA_016930735.1 Prolixibacteraceae bacterium | reverse complement strand
TGACGCACAGGATGATGCCAAAATATCTGCGCCTTTCAATTACGGGGCTTTCGACTTCCAGCCACTCCCAAACTCGCCTGTATTCAACGCTTCATACTGGGCAGTAACTCCGGTAATTGAATTCGAATTAGCTGATCAGGAACTTGATTTAAGAAATTATCCGAATCCATTCTCAGATTACACAAACATTGAATTATCATTAACAGAAAAATCGTTTGTAAAAATTCAGGTATATAATATTTCCGGAAAAATGGTTTCTGAAATTTATAACGGAGACCTTTACAAAGGAACCCATAAATTTGAATTTAATGCAGATGGAATGCCTAACGGATTATATTTCACAAAAGTCCTTGCTGATAATAAATCTCAAACTCTGAAAATGCTTTTAAATAAATAAGAAATAAGCAATAAGTTCTATTGCAGTGTTTGATCAAGGTTGGTTCTAACCAACCCAGAAACCTCGGAGAAATCCGGGGTTTCGCTTTTTTTACAACTATAAAATTAAAATAGCCAAGTGTTTTTTCAATAAATGCTTGCATTATTATTACAAAAATATTACATTTGTGTAACAGTTTTGTAATATTTTTGTAATAAATATTTAAAAAAGGAGGGCGCTATGAAAACACTGATTATATTTTTAGGAATAATTTTTGGTATTTTACCAAGTCTAAATGCCCAGGCATTAACCGAAAAGGGTGGTTTATATTATTCCGGCGATATTCTTTATTCAGGAGAATATATTACCTACCACGATAACGGTAAAATTAAAATGCAATCCAACTTTATTGATGGTGAAAAAGATGGTGAATGCAGAATTTATTTTGAAAACGGGAAATTAAACGAAATCCGTTCGTATAAAAACAATGAAATGAACGGAATTTGGTTGACTTATAATATCAAGGGTATAAAAGTTGCCGAAGCAGGTTACAAAGAAGGCAAAAAACATGGCAAGTGGTATATCTGGAATGACAAAGGCCAATTAATGTATGAACTAAGTTATACCGAAGGAGAAAAAACCGGAACCTGGAAGAACTATAATGAAGCAGGTGAGGTAACACAGGAAAGAAACTATTCCGGTGTATGAAATTCTGAAAAATAATTAATCAAACTGTAATATTTTTTTAACCCGGGTTTAATGCCCGGGTTTTAGTTTTGTTGCTGAATAATATTTGGTTCAGCATAAATGAGAAAATTAACATTTTTATTCGCATTTATTTTGTTTGCATTAGCTCTTTCTGCAACAGAAAAGGATAAAAAAGAAAAAGCAGAAAAAGCCGATTATGATATTGTTTATGTAACCGGAAATGTTAGCGATTATTACACTGGCGAAACTCTCGTTGGCGTTGAAGTTCAATTGGAAGGAACCGATGCAAAAACATATACTGATTTGGACGGAAATTTTCAATTTGAAAATATAAGGTCTGGTGAATACAACATCATTGTAAATTATATTTCGTATGAAAAAACAACCATCGAAAAGCAAAAGGTTGAACTGTATTCCGAACCTGTAAAAATCAAGCTTGAACCAGTAAAATAAAAATCTTTAAATAACAGATATAAACCACCTCGAATTTGAGGTGGTTTTTTATTTTAATCTAATCTATTAAAATGTAATTTCTACATTTGTGTAAAAAATACAATATGCCATTTGCCGTAATTTTCGACCTTGATGGAACCATCGTTGACAATGCAGAATTTCATAAAAAAGCCTGGGGTGAATTTTGTAATTTATATAAAGTCCCGTTTTCTGATCAAATATTTAATACCGTATTTTTCGGGAAAACAAATCAACAGGTTTTGCCTGAACTATTTGGAAGAAAATTTACTACATCTGAGGTAGCCACTCTGAGTGAAGAAAAAGAAATTATCTACAGAAAAATCTATCAGGAAGAAATGAAGCCGGTTAATGGGCTTATTCCTTTTTTAAAAGATCTGAAAGAAAACAATATTCAAATTGCATTGGCAACTTCAGCCCCTCCCGGAAATGTTAATCTTGTATTATCAGGATTAAACATTAAAGAATATTTTTCAGTCATCGTTGACGATACCATGGTTGTTAAGGGAAAGCCCGATCCTGAAATATTTTTAAAAGCCTCTGCCCTTTTAAAAAGGGAACCTTCAGATTGTGTGGTTTTTGAAGACAGTCTTGCCGGTACCAAAGCTGCTTTCGATGCAGGCTGCAAAGTTATTGCTGTTACAACTTCATTAAACGCTTCAGAACATAAATATTACCATAACATTATAAACGATTATAGCAATATTTCCACTAATTTTATTCGACTTAAACTATAAATTAAACTACTCATGAAACCGTATTTTTATATAATTTTTCTTTTCATTTTTTTTATATCATGTCAGCAAAAAAATATTGAAATTCCCCTTCCTGAACATCCCAGGCCGGACTTTGAACGGGCCGACTGGATGAACCTGAACGGACTTTGGAATTTTGCTTCCGATACAGCCAATTTGGGTGAAGCTGAAAACTGGCAAAACAACGGGGAATTTTTCGATAAGGAAATTCTGGTGCCTTTTTCATGGGCAAGCCCGTTAAGCCGGATTCAGGAACCGCATGTAAATATTGGATGGTATTACAGGACATTCAGAATTAACGATCTGAAAAACCGGGAAAACAAAAATACATGGTTGGTTATCGGAGCCTCTGATTTTCTAACCAAAGTGTGGGTAAACAACCAATATGTGGGAGAGCACAAAGGTGGATATACTCCCTTCGATTTTAATATTTCCGAATTTTTAAAAGAAGGCAAAAATGAATTGTGTATCCGTGTTGAAGATGAAGAACTGGATGACCGCCCGTCAGGCAAACAATATTACGGAAATGCAAAAGGAATCTGGCAAACTGTTTACCTCGAAGGCAGAGACCGGAATTTTATTTCAGCCATAAAATTCACCCCCGACATTGACAAAAAAGAAATAAATGTAAAAGTTAAATTAAATGCGATAGTAAATCAGGCTGCTGAATTCAGCCTTCTTGGTAAAGATGGAGAACTGGATAAGAAAGGAATTATAAATCCGGGGGAAAGGGAGGGTGAATTTACATTCCCAGTTGAGAACATGAAACTTTGGAGTATAAACAATCCTTATCTGTATGAAGTAAAGGCTATTGTAAAAGGGACAGGATTTTCCGATGAAGTTTCTACCTATTTCGGAATGAGGAAAATTTCTGCTATTCCAATTGAAGGGAAAAATTTCCAATACGTAGCCCTGAACAACGAACCAATCTATGTGAAATTGACACTGGATCAAAGTTATCATCCCGAAGGTCTTTACACCTTCCCTTCCGATAATTTTATGAAAGAAGAAATCCAAAGGGCTAAAAAACTGGGGTTGAATGGATTACGGATTCACATCAAGGCAGAAATTCCACGCAAATTATATTGGGCCGACAAACTGGGTCTACTGATAATGGAAGACGTGCCTAATTTCTGGGGTGAGCCTACCGATACTGCCAAAACAAACTGGGAATATACTGCCGAAAATGAACTGGAAAGGGATTACAACCATCCTTGTATATTTTCCTGGGTGTTGTTTAATGAAACCTGGGGGCTTTTCAGTACAGACAATGAAGGGCACCGTTCATATACCCCGGAAACCCAGGAATGGGTAAAAAGCTGGTATTACAAAGCAAAAGAACTGGACCCTACACGTTTGGTAGAAGATAACTCTCCCTGTAACTGGGACCATGTTATTACCGATATCAACACATGGCATTGTTACGCCCCGGCAAGGCACTGGGCAGGATTCCTGACTGAAATGGTAAAAAATACTTATCCGGGATCAACCAATAATTACATTAATGGGAACAAACAGGGCAATGAACCGATGTTTAACTCAGAATGCGGGGCTGTATGGGGCTACAATGGCAGTACAGGCGATATCGACCTGACCTGGGAATACCACATTATGATGAATGAATTTCGTAAACGCCCCAAAATAGCAGGATTCCTTTTTACTGAATTTCATGATGTAATTAATGAGTGGAACGGCTATTGCCGCTTCGACAGGTCGGAGAAAATATTTGGGCTTGACGAACTTTGCCAGGGAATGTCTATGTCCGATTTTCATAACGACCTGTATGTAGTAGCCGGTGACGATTTCTTCCATAAATACAAAGGTGGCACTCAGGTAAAAATTCCTTTGGGAATTAGTGCTGTAACATATAATATTCCTGAAAATCTGAATATTGAATATTCTGTTTATGGATGGGACGAAACCGGAGATAAATTCGAAGTTACCAAAGGTGAGGCTGAAGCGAAGGCTGAACCTTTCACTTTTGTTGAAACATCGCCTGCTGTTTTCAATATTCCGGATAAAAATGCTGTGATGATTTTTGCCACTTCACTGAAAAATCAAAATGGCGAAATTATCCAGCGCAACTTCATCCCTTTTAAAATATTTTCAGAAAATAAACCAGCAGATATCGTTACAAAGACACCATCCGAATTTACGAATGCTTCCTGGAGCATTAAATACCTTGCACCACAAAACGGACAGAAAATATGGGGAATGGGATCTGGTTTTTTTGAATACGAATTTAATTTACCTCCCGGTTTAAATCCTGAAGAAGTCAATAGCATTGAATTCAGGGCAGAACTGGCTTCAAGGTATCCGCAAGGGAAATACCTAGAGGAAGGAGAGGCTGAAAGGATAGGCATGACTGTAGTTTCTGAAAAAGGTACAGACCCGGGTTATGGTAAAAACAGTTACCCGCAGACTGATGAAAAATTACATGGCTCATTGGTCAGAATCACTGCTAACGAACAATTAATTGCCGAAGTAGAATTAAAGGATGACCCGGCCGACCACAGGGGTATTCTTTCGTGGATGAACCAGGACCCCGGCTGGGAATGGGGAAGCGATGACCACTCAAAACCCTGGCTGCTTGACGAAGCCGGATCGTATGGTTACCTTGTTAAATCCGAACTGGATGAAACATCAAAAAAATCGGCCCTGGAAACAGGTAAAGTTATTATCAGGCTTTATGTTGACGAAGCAACAAATAACCGCGGAGGGCTTTCTGTATATGGTAAAAATTCAGGCCGGTACCCAATTGATTTGACATTACTTATTAAATAGAACTGAATTATCTAGAATTTAACTGTTTCTAATAATCAGATTGTCAAGTTTTATTTTCCTTGGAACCTGACAGATAAATGATTTTGTTTTGAGCCAATTGAATATATATTTCTATATAGATTTTGAATGACAATAAAATCAATTGTTAAAACCTGCTGCTCATTCAAAAAAACGGTAAAATTAAGGGGATAATAAAAGCATTTTATGTTTATCGGATTTGAATAAGCAAATAAACTAAATAAGAATCCTATATTAAAATTTAAAAGACAATAATGTTAAACAATGAGGTCGAAAAGATAAGTGTCGTTGAAATCCATATAAATTGAACCAATATTTCCTGATTTCTTATTCCCTATTCCATGTTTTTAATGAAAAAGGTTAATTTTTCTTTCAAGTTTTTATTTAAAATTCAACAATAATACCAAGTGTAGGCAATACTGTCCCCGAAGTATTTTTAATAGTTTTTAACTGATATCGTTTACCATCTTC